>NZ_JBFRNU010000037.1:0-43915 GCF_041471145.1 Vibrio sp. 10N.261.54.A5
ATGTCGATAATCCAGATAACGCATTCACACCGGATTCGATTACTGGCACCAACGGCAACCTCACCATTGGTGCTAATGGCCAATGGACATTCACCGCCAACAGTGCGTTTAATCAATTGAACGTCGGCGATAAAGTCGAAGAAACCTTTACCGTCTCTTCCGTTGATGGCACACCGTCGACCATCAAAGTGACGATTAATGGCACCAATGACCGCCCTACTATCTCAGGTACCTCAAGTGGCGCGGTGATCGAACAGGGCTTGAACACGGCAGGAAACCCCGATGCGACAGGGAGCTTAATCGCGACTGATATAGATAAGTCCGACACCGTTACGTGGGCAATCAATCAACCCCAAGGTCAATGGGGAACGCTGTCGATTGATCAGCATGGTCATTGGCACTATCAGCTAGACAATTCAACCGGCGGTGCCGCGGATAAACTCGCGGCTGGTGAACATCAGTCTGAATCATTCTGGATCACCGCTACCGATTCAACAGGAGCGACAGTCCCTCATAAAGTCGTTATCGATGTGCAAGGCAGCAACGACAAACCAATTGTCAGTGCGTGGACTCAGCTTCCTGCGGGTAAAGAGGATCAACCCGTAACCATCAAGGCTTCTGACTTGCTAACACATGCAAGCGATGTGGATAGTAGCGATGTATTGCACGTGACAAATTTGCAAGCGACACACGGTAGCCTGACTGATAATAAAGATGGCACTTATACCTTCACGCCAGATAAAGATTTCAATGGTGAGATTCGACTCACCTATGATGTGGTTGACGGCCATGGGGGCAGCGTCAGCACTCAAGCTAAGTTTGATCTTATCGCAACTCCAGATAACGCGATTATTACCGACGCACAAGCCAATGCAGACTTACGGGGAGTAACTGAAGATCGCGGCTATATAGATACCCACTACCAACTGCATTACGACGGCAGATTAAACATCCAAGACCCTGATAAGGGAGAGGCACAGTTTGATCCGAATATAGGCTCACAAACCTATCAAGGTATTGGCTACGACACCAAACTGGGTGGGCACATACTGCTCATGCGCGACGGTCACTACACCTATACCCTCGACAACCGCAATATACAGAACTTAGCGCAAGGCGAAGTTAAACACGATTCAGCCATTATACGCTCAGCAGATGGTACAACACACACGATAGAGCTAACGGTTCATGGTACCAACGATGCCCCAACCATCAATGCTCAGTCCCACTCAGTGACTGAAGGTGGAAGCGTTCTAAATGGACAAATGGTTGGCCAAGATATTGATACCGGTGCGGCCTTGACTTACAGCGCACCGCAGATTGATGGCTTGGTGGTTAATCCGGACGGCAGTTATAGCTTCGATCCTGCTCACTCTAGCTATCAATCGTTAGCATCAGGTGTCACGAAGACATTGACTGTTCCAGTAACAGTCACAGACGAGCATAATGCGAGCAGCACTCAAAACCTCTCAATAACGATTACAGGGGTTAATAATTCTGCCGTTATCGGCGGTGTCTATACTGGAGATGTTCATGAAGGGCATACCTATACAGCACCAGATGGTACAATGTCTGGTGGCTACGTCGATGATCGCTCACCAGATCATATGCATGGAAACATCGGCAAATTATGGAACGACGAAATACACACTGATGGTCACCTGAACATTGTTGATCCAGACTCCGGTGAAAGCCATGCCCAAACCGGCGTTTATTACGGCACTCATGGTCGTGTCATACTTCAGAGTAACGGAGATTGGAGCTACTACGCTTCCATAGGCCAAGACGCAACAGGTAGAAAGATTGATCACCTCGGCCAAGGTGAATCGATAACGGATACTGTCACCGTCAAATCGGCTGATGGCACCACTCACGATATTGTTGTCACCGTTCATGGCGATAACGACCGTCCGTATTGTTCTGGTGAAGTGCAACTGAACAGCGGTAAAGAAGATCTTGCTCAAACCATCACAGCAACCGAGCTAATCGCTAATACTGTTGACGTAGACGCCAACGATGCAGGTAAGCTCACTATCGCTAATTTGCATGCTGACCATGGCTCGATTCAAGACAATCACGATGGAACCTTCACCTTCACTCCAAGCCACAATTACAACGGCAGCGTCCACTTCACCTACGATGTGAAAGACGCGCATGGTGGTACAACACACACTGGCGCATCAACGACGCTCTCGGCTGTTGGCGATAAAGCCCAAATCGCTGGCGTTGATACTGGTTCAATAACCGAAAACAGCGCGGGTGTCGACATGTCACCCGACTATGCTCACTCAGGCATCGCCACACTTGGCAATACAACACTCTATGCTGATGGCAAGCTGACCATCACAGACCCCGATGTAGGCGAGTCAGGATTTGAACGCCAAGGCAGCAATGGTTACGACTATCACGGCACCTATGGCGATCTAATCTTACTCACCGATGGCACCTGGCATTACCATGCCGATGCTGGGCATCTATCAGGTATAGGTGCTAGACCCACAACGCGTGGCACTGCAATTGACCAACTTGGTGAAGGGCAAAGCTTAACCGATACGATTACAGTCCATTCAAAAGATGGTACAACACACGATATTGTCATCACCATTCACGGCAGTAACGACAGACCTTACTGTTCATCTGAAGTGGTGCTTGCAAATGGCAGTGAAGATACACGCCAAACCTTAACCACCGCGCAACTGTTAGCGAATACCGTCGATGTGGATGCCAATGACGCCGGTAAACTAACCATTGAAAACCTGCATGCTGACCATGGATCCATTCTAAACAATGCCGATGGCACGTTTACCTTTACCCCAGAAAAAGACTATAACGGCGATGTACACTTTAGCTATGACGTTAAGGATGCACACGGTGGTGTGACCCACACCGGCGCAACCACCAACTTAGCTGCGGTTAACGACAACCCTGATGTGACGCCTTTAACCGACAGTGTCAGTGAGGGGGCCGATAATCATCACACCCTCAATCTGCTAGTAGGTGCCACAGATAAAGACGGCGACGCTTTAACTATCAGTCACCTTGAATATGCCATCGATGGCCAACCTCAGTCGGGCCAACTTCCAACGGGCATTACCTTAGATGCTGATGGGCATACGTTAATTGTTGATGCCACTGATCCCGCATTTAATCATTTGGCCAATGGTCAGTCGCAACAAATCGCTATCACTTATCAAGTAGAAGATGGCCATGGTGGAAGTACGCAACAAACCGCCACGCTTACGATTGCCGGGACAGATGATAAAGCCACACTGGTTTCTAATGTCATTCAGCTCACTGAAACACAAGCGCTGGATAGTGAATTTAAATTCTATAGAGGCCAGCTTCAGCTAATTGACCCTGATAGTGGTGATAACACTCAGTTTGTTTTTAGCGGGAAGTATTTAGGCCAAGGGGTTGAGCCTGGTCACCTTGATGTTTGGCCTAATGGCACTTATCAATTCAGATTAGAAGCTGTTACCAATCGTCATGCGGACGATCTCATTGGTAGCCTACATGCTGGCGAGTCGATGGAGCTCCCCTACGAAATCGAAACCAATGATGGTCAAAAGCTCACCATTATGGTGAAGGTGACCGGTGAAGATAACCAAGCAAAAATTGAAGTAACGCCCTACTCCAGCCTCAATAATCATGTTTACGAAGATCACACTTCCTTTGGCAATACCACTAATCAGCTCAGCAGTGGCGGCACGTTACACGTGATTGACCCCGATCACGACCAAGCCGGTTTTATTGCACAAACCATCACCACCGCCGAAGGTGGTCGGTTCAATATCAACGCAAAGGGCCATTGGTCATACGATATTGACAATGATAAAGTCCAACATTTAGGCGCAGGGGAAAGCTTCCAGCAAACCTTTACCGTTGAATCTATTGATGGCAGTGCTAAAAAAGATATCACAGTGACCGTTCATGGCACCAATGATGCGCCAATTGCCTCGGCTGAAGTGCGTTTAGCGAATGGCTTAGAAGATAGCAAAATTGTCCTCACCCCAGCACTGCTACTTGCTAACACAACTGATATCGATGATAACGATATTGGCAAATTATCCATTGAGAACCTACACGCCGACCATGGTTCGATATTAATTAATGGCGATGGCACCTTTACCTTTACGCCAGAAAAAGACTATAACGGCGATGTCCATTTTAGCTATGACGTCAAAGATGCCCACGGTGGTGTGACCCACACCGGTGCATCAACAACACTCTCGGCAGTTGGCGATGCTGCGATCTTCGCCGGAGATAAAAGCGGTCAAATAACAGAAGATCGCCACGTACAAGGTGATGCCCAACATACGATATTTGTCACTGGCGTGTTGAATGTTATCGATCCTGATGCCGGTGAAGATCATTTTTACGACACTCGTAATGCCCATGCGATCAGTGATCCCTATGGCGGTCATCTGACCATTGGAAAAGCCGGTGATTGGGCTTATTCGGTTCCCAATGCCAATATCCAGCACTTAGCGGCAGGGCAAGTCGAGCAGGTTCAATATGAAGTAACGACCGCTGGTGGTGATAAACAAATTATTACCATCAATGTGCATGGCACTAATGATAAACCAACAGTTTCTGAAGTTATCGCAGGTGCACATAACATTGATGAAGATGCTGCAAATGCGACCTCTGGGCAAATTATTATCAGCGATGTTGATCATAGCGATCAACATTCTGTCAGTATTGATAGCCAACATCAGCCACAGTATGGTTCTGTTACCTATAATAGCAATACACAAACTTGGGTCTACACACTTAATAACAGCAATAGCCATGTTAATGCTTTAAATAATGGTGAACAATTGACCGATAAGTTTTCTCTATTAGTCGATGATGGACACGGGGGCATTACAACTCAAGAAGTTGAAATGCGCATTGATGGACACAGCGATGTTCCACCAATGCCAACCCTAGTTGCCCCTGCAAAAATTACCGGCAGTGCAGGCAATCAGGACCTGCATGCCTCAATCGGAATTCCTCCAATTATTCACCAAGGAACGCCTACGCCAATGACAGGCTGGGGAATATCAGATCACCACGGACACTCTCTCACTGCATTACACGGTCAATTTGGTACTTTGCATGTCAATCCTGCAACCGGAGAGTTGAGTTACGATTACCAACAAACTTCATCAGGCGTCGTTAAGACACATACAGGAGGCTCTTACGGTAGTGGTACAGACGAAACCGACTCGTTTGTTTTAACCCTAGGAGGCGATCAAAACTCACAAGTCGCGGTGCACCTACATTTGCACTCGCAATCCGTCCATGGAAACAGCGGACATCACATTGACCAAACCACACTAACTGGCATGGATTTATCGCCAATCGCTCCACCACCTCCTCCAGCACCCGGCATGAGCCAAGCGGATGAACCGGATGCCTCTTTCAGCACCCCTGATGAAGTTACTCTTAATTTTGATGAGGTGACGGCAAACCTAGAACATACAGCGATAGGCGAACACGAACAGCGTTCTGGTGCCCATGCTTACCTAGACGCTCTGGGTATTAATGCTGACTCGCCGTCTATAGATTCACCGTCACACAATGTACCAGTAGCGCATGATATCGATATCATTTTCAGTGATGCCGAGAGTGCTTATGGGGCTGAGCAAACTGACGATGGTATGAGTGATGGGCTGTCTCACCATACCGATAACCCATCTATTGATGATTCTTTACACCATCATAATGACGTTGACGGACTGCCTGACATAGACCCAAATAACTAGAACATCACCCCTTCGGTTAGATAAAAAAAGGAGCACGGCATGTGCTCCTTTTTTATGCAAGCCAGAGTGGAGGACTTTACCTCTCTCCAAACGCCACGCTAACATTGGTATAAATCGGTTTCCATAAGTATTGGAACACCGACTTCTCGCCAGTTGTGATGTCTACTTCACCCGTCATACCCGGCAGTATGGAAAAGCTTTCAGGGTTATCACGGAAGTAAGGCGTATCAACCGACACTACAACTTCATAATAGATCTCGCCACGTTCGCTTTGACTTGTGGTCGGTGAAATACTCTCTACCGCCCCTTTTAAAGCCCCAAAGCGGCTGTAATCAAACGCATCAATCTTGACTCGAGTGGGCTGCCCAACACTCACAAAACCAATATCTCTTGGGGACAAACGTGCTTTGAAGTCAGCGTTCCCTCCGACAGGCACAATTTCAACTACCGTGCCACCCGGCTGAATAACACCACCATCCTGCGTGCTTGGTATGCTTTGCACCAAGCCTTGTAGCGGTGACACTAACATAGTGTTCGTCAATTTAGCTTGGCTTGAACGAACTCTAGCATTCAATGCTGATAAGTCAGATACGGCTTTAGAACGATCATCGCTCACTTTAGCTTTCGCTTCCGCCAGAAGCTGTATGATTTTTTGGTCATTACTGTCAGCTTGTCTAATCAATACCGACTTCTTACCACGAGCTTCTTCGATTTTCTGTTCGATACTGGCCAATTTTTGTCGCATTTCAAGCACACGTAAACGTGAAATGTTACCCGCTTTATAACCCTTCTCCAGTATGTTCAACTCTTGCTTAGTCGCATTTAACTCTTTCTCATAACTCGGCAAGGCCTTTTCTACGCTACGAAGCTGCTCTGCAATTTGCTCGCTCTCTTTCTCAAGCACCACACGCTTTTGGAAGTAGAGGGCTTTTTGCGCGTTCAGCTGCGCTTTTTGCTGGCTGACGATCTCTGGGTAATCGACCTCAAACTCAGCAAGGTTAGGCTCACGTTGCTCAAGCAACGCATTCATACGTTCCACACTGGCTAAAAGCGTCACTTGTTGGGACTTTAGCTCTTCAAGGGCGGTACGCTGGAAAGTGGCATCAAACTCAACAAGCGGCTGGCCTTTCTCTACCAACTGGCCTTCTTTAACAAGAATTTGCTTTAACTTACCGCCAATCGCACTTTGTAATACTTGCTTCTCGCCTTCCGGAATCACAGCACCTTTGGCTTTGGCGATTTCATCAACTTGAGTGACTACAGACCAAGTGGCAAAAGCAATAACACATAAGGCAACCGACCATGTGGCCAGCGCCAATGTACGAGCCGTATTTTGTGATTCAACAAGCTCACCGTAGCGCTTGCCCTTCTCGATAGATTGTTTAGTCATTAGCGACTCCTTGCTTAGACTCTGATTGTTCTTGTTGGGCTGCATTTTGTTGAGCAGACGCCTCTTGAGTTGACGGCTGTAGCTCTTGAGATAACG
Organism: Vibrio sp. 10N.261.54.A5; assembly: GCF_041471145.1. NCBI lineage: Bacteria > Pseudomonadati > Pseudomonadota > Gammaproteobacteria > Vibrionales > Vibrionaceae > Vibrio > Vibrio sp. 10N.261.54.A5. The sequence goes on from NZ_JBFRNU010000037.1 coordinate 7,237, forward strand.
GTTGCTCAGATAACTGCGGTTCTTGAGAAGCTTGAGGCTCTGAAGGCTGTTCCTGCTTCGAAGACTGCTCCGGCTCTAATGGACCGGCATAAACCACTGCACCTTCATTTAATACCACCACTTTATCGGCAAGCTTGATTAAATCCGGATCGTGGGACGTGTAAATCACCGTTGCTTTTCCTTTTTTCGACTGCACAAACTCACCAAATATACGTTTAGTATTTGGGTGAGCATCAGGCACAGGGTTATCCATTAAGAACATTGGGTAGTCATAAACCAGCGCTTTTGCATCAATTAGGATCTGCGCGACGCTGCCAGACAACATGTCAAAAAGGCTGTCCGGCTGAATACTGCTGATGGAAGTATCGAGCCCACCTGATAATGTCTCGAACCAACGCTTTCCGCCGACCATTTCAATTGCAGAGATCATTTTCTGATCTTCGACTTTGTGACCGTCGTTTAGCCACTCTCGAATACTCAGCGTAAGCAAATCAGGATATGCGGCTCGAATGAAACACCAGTGGCGATAAAGCTGCGGGTCGTATTGAACGAGGTTAACGCCTTCAAGCTCGACCATGCCATTTTGGATAGGCTGCAAGCCAGACAGCACTTCAATTAATGTTGATTTACCGCTCCCAGAAGGGCCGGTAATCGCGACAACTTCACCGGCTTCAATATCAAAACTCACACCATTCAAAGCGGGGCGACTCTGTTTGGGATAGCGCAGCGTCACTTGGTCTAATTTCAAGTTAGGCGCTACCACGGGTAACGGGTGATGCTGGTAACTGAATTCACGCTCAGACGGCTGAGACAAAATACGGTTCACTTGCAGCTTGGATTGATTAAAGCTATTAAAACGCATCGCGCTGTTTGCCAACACCTGAGCAGGACCCGTCACCTTAGATATCAACATCATTGAAGCAATCAAACCACCGGGCGTCATCACTTGTTCAAAAATAAGTCCTATGCCTAACCCCATCACGGCGAGTGTCGAGCCCACACCAATGAAATAGTAAATCGAGGTGTACCGACTCTGGAGAACCGATTGATTAAAGGTCACTGTTGAAGCAAGAAGATTGGCTTTTTTGAAACGTTGAATCCAGTGCTCTGAGAATCCAGCACTGCGAATAAAGGCAAGCTTGGATGACAGCTCATTAGTCATGTTTTGACGATTCGTACCTGCGACTGTCGATTGCATCGAGCGCTTGCTGCTAGAGCGTATCGAGCGTTTTGCTAGCAAGTAATAAAGGATTAAAGAGACGGCTGGAACCAGTACCAACCATCCGCCTAAAACTCCTATCGCTAGTACAAAAATTAGAATGAATGGTAGGTCAAATAACGCATTTCCTAATGGCCCCGATAGCACACCTGAAATACGCTCTGACAACATCACTTGGTTTTGCTGACTAGAAGAAGCTGTTTGCTGATTTTGAGCATAGCTATTACGAAGCAGACGCTGCACGAGGGATTGAGAAATCTCACGACTTACTCGGTTGGAAACTGAAGCAAACACTCGGCTACGTAATGTTCTCAACCAACCCATCATCACAAACAACAACACCGCGCCAATGGCGATACCTTGCAACTCATGCCCTGCATCACCACCAATCACATGGTCATAAATCGACATCGTGATGAAGGGAACAGCAAGCGCAAATAAGTTAGTGATAAAGCTGACCAATAACAATTTAGGAATGATGGGGCGAAACGCATGTAACCTTTCACCAACCCAATCAGGAGAGGCCTTCTCTAATGGTGGCCCTTCGATAACAATACAAAACTGAGGGACATCGGTGATGTCGTTATTGGCATTAAAGGCAACAAATTGCTTGGATTCCAAATGACCAGAGACCAGCTCATGTTCACCAAGTACCAGTAAGACCAATTTATGTTCACCAACTTCATCTAGGTTGGCAACCAAGCGATAAGGCAGTGCAAGCCTGTCGAACAAGGCAAACATATCGTCGATTGATTCAATGCCATTTTCATCGACCCATTGATGTGCGAACAACTGGATATTAGCATTAACTTCCAACTGCTTAAGAACGGAAAGGCTCTCGGTTTCTAAATGATTCATCACCTCTTGTCGACCGCTGGTATCTGCACGGTTGTTCGTACCTGAAGGGTTACCAATATCTAAACGATTCATACGACGGCCTCCTGATTGCTCTCGCTGTCGACCGTAATAGCTCGACTTTCCACTGTAATGATTCGATTAGCAAATTCGCGAAGCTTCGAATGGTAGCTCACCATCAGTATCGTGCGTCCTGCCGTTACTTCTTCTTCCAACACCTTAGCTAGATTCCCAAGGGCGTCTAAATCAAGTGAAGAATCCGGCCTTTCCAACATGATTATGGGTTTATCACTTGCCAATTGAGCCGCGATATTGAGCATTTTCACGTTACCCATACTCAACAAAGAAGCACTCGTATGGCCAATTTGTGTCTCTAGTCCATCGGGTAATCGAGTAATCTCTTTGGTTAAACCCAAACGCTTTGCATAGTCACTGGCGCTTTGCGTTTTCTCAGGGTCAAACCCGCACAAGTTGTCGAGAATAGTACCCGACACCAACTGCCCTTTAACGCCACAGTAGGCAGCAATATTGGTTACGGATGCGATTGAAACTGCAGCTCCGTTAATGAAGCACTCACCCGCTTTTAGATCATCAATACCTGCAATCGACGACAATAAATGACTGTTGGTGTGGCGATCCTCACTCTCTAACAAAACCAACTCACCTTTATTCAGTGTGACATCTGCATGAGAGAGTTCACCATATCTTTCAACGGTCGCTTGCTTGATTTCCAACGTCTCAAAGTCAGATAAGTGGTTCTCAACTTGCTCAGAATCTGAAGATTCCGATAATGATAAGTCACTCAATTTTTCTATTGCCTGATTGGCACTGTGTATTGAATTAAGCTTAATTCGAACTCCCACCAGAGCACTCAAAGGCGCAACCGCTCTGCCAGATAAGATAGAACATGCCGCCAAGCCACCAGTAGTTAACTGACCATCCAACACCCACAAGCTCCCCGTAATTACGAGTAAAACTGACGTGGCTAATGCGGCAAGCTGAATACATTCTTGGGCAAAGGCGTTCTGTTCTTCTTCTCTCGCTTTAGACTGAGAGCGAACGCTATTGAGGGATTTAAACTGATTGAAGATTCGAGACTCAACAGCCTGACGTTTGATTCCTTGAATGGTTTGGCTCAGTAAAATCAAGAACGCTTTTCGCTCCTGCTCATCTTGGGAAGCTTCTTCACTTAAGCTTTTAACGCGAATAGAAGATAACCAAACGATTCCGAGAGTAATCAGCCAAACTGCCAAAGGTATCGCCACCAGCTCACCGCCGATGTAAGCCACCAAGCCCAAGAAGATCAAGGCAAAAGGCAAATCAATAAAGCCTGCAATCACACCACCGGAATACCAATCTTTGACTTTGGATACAGAACCAAGCCCCTCTTCCACGCCGCCAACACCAATGTGGCGGAGATGGCCTGATGAAGCCGTTGTTACTCTTTCAACCAAAGTTTGATAGGTCGCTTTCTCGGTATTGCTGGCCGCGGCTGACAAAAGCCAAGTACGCACAAACCGGATCAATGCTTCCATGGCAACAGCCAACGCTGCACCCGCCAACAACAAAGTGGCAGTACCGTAACTTTGGTTAGGTAAAATACGATCGTAAATTTGCAAAACCGTTAACGGAACGGCGAGAGAGAGAAGATTTATGAGTAAAGAAGGCAGTAAGACTTTCCCCACCACCCCTTTGTTTTTCATTGAACTTGCGGGCATACACAATCCTTATCCATGCTTATGAAATAAGATTGGTACACCATGTTGAGTATTGCAAGGTAACGGACTGATTTAACGTGTTTTTCAATATAAATATGACACAGATCTTTCTACACAAATCTGTGGCTATACCCGTACCTTAAAAACGCTCCTTACAAACGCTCGTTACAAGTGCTCCTTACAAACAATTGTCGTAATCCGTTATCGCCTGCTTTAACTTTGAAAAGTCTGAGTTACATAAATACGGTTTCAGCGCTTCAAATTTATCTGAGGGCCACTCGTATATTTTGAATGACATGAGTTCGTCAATAACGGACTCATCAAAGCGGTATTTGACGACTTTAGCTGGAGAACCACCGACAATGCTGTATGGAGCGACGTCTTTAGTCACCACACTATTCGCTGCAACCACAGCGCCTTCGCCAATCGTCACACCGGGCATCACCATCGCTCTCATGCCTAACCACACCCCATCTTCAATGTGAGTGTCACCTTTGCCAAGGTAGGCATCGTCGATTACATCCATAAATGGATACAGCGAAAACCAATCAACTCTGTGGGTATGGTTGCCACCCATTAAAATCACAACCTCTGCGCCAATGCAGACATAATCGCCGATATGGAGTTCGTCGATTTCCCATCGAGGCTCCCACTGGCGGCTGACTTCGTCGCCATGTAAATAACGGACGACAGATTGCTCGAACCCATTATCCCAGCAATCGCTGTAATAACTGTGTTGACCTTTTACGTGAATATTGGGGTTGGTTACGACTTCATGCAGCAACTCGAATTTGGACCAATGCTTCTTTTGCATTTTTACCTCTGAATGATCTATTAAGTTTTATTCGTTAACTATCAAAATGTTCGACGATGCAAATCCAAGGTGCACAAACTAACGCCCTATAAACACAGGGTTCACTGGGATGAATAGTGAGTATCACGCTTAAATCATAGCAATATCGCTAAAACTAAAGAGACGTCAGTGGATTCGAGGTTGCTTAAGAAGAGGAAGTAGTTTCAAAGTTTGCTCAGTTTTTATCGATAACTTGGTTGGATAATTTACAGGCGTAGTGTAACTGTTTAGTCGCGCCAATTTGACAGGAAGATGTGATTAATAAGGTTTCAAATTTCGTTTCGTGGAATACGGAATGAACAAGAGCCTGCGCGATTACACAGGCTCAAACTTAGACTCAGCTATAAACTTCGGAGCTCGCTTGGAGCTGGGCTCAGCGACTACATGCGTGCAAGCTGTACTTTTCTGTCTTTATTCACCACGCAGAAGTTACCGCGCTTAGTACGACACTTAGAGCATCGTTCGCATTCAACAGGGCTTCTATCCCCTTCCTTCCAACGCTTCACTAAATGGGGTTCAGAAAGCAGCGGTCTTGAAAGCGCGAAGTACTCAATGCCCGTGTTGTTTGCAATCGCTTCGATAGCATCAAAATCCGTTAGACCACCAACCGTGATCACTGGGATATTAACGTCTTGGCTAATCGCGTGACCATACTCATGGAAGTAGCCTTCAGCTTGAATGGTAAAACCATCGTGCGACTCGCCAATCATAGTGTCTGCTTTGCCATGAATATTGCCTGACACGACAATGCCATCCACACCCACTTGTTCAAGCTTTTTACAGACAATACGTGTTTCCTCAAAGGTGACGCCACCTTCAAAAAACTCGGATGCCGTGAGCTTAACCAAGATAGGGAAATCATCACCCACCAGCTTACGTGTCGCGGTATAGATCTCTAACAAAAATCTCATGCGGTTTTCTAAGCTACCGCCGTATTCATCTTCACGTTGGTTGTAATAAGGGCTTAGAAATTGGTTAATCAGGTAAGTGTGAGCGGCATGAATTTCAACGCCATCAAAGCCTGACTTCTGTGCTCTCAAAGACGCTTGAGCAAACGCATCAACAATGTAGTCGATCTCGTCTTTGGTCATCGCTTTGCCTAGAGTTTGAGTTCCTTTTTCTGGAACCTCACTTGGTGCGTAGATTACTCGCTCGCCAAGGTCATGCGTGGTTTTGGTGCCACCATAAGCCAACTGCATCAAGATTTTAGAGTCGTTGTCGTGCACCAGTTGAGTCAGCTTTTGATACTCTTCAATGAATGAGTCGTTATACATACCCATCATGCCTGCATTCGGCTTTTCTTCTTCAACAATGTTCGCGTAGCCCGTCACGATCAGGCCGACTTCACCTTGAGCCAACTCTTCATAGATAGCGTACAGTTTATCTGTCATATGCCCATCTTCGGTGGCCATATTTTCCCACGTTGCACTTCTCATGAAGCGATTCTTTAGTGTCATCTTGCCAATGTGGGTTTCTGTAAACAAAGTGCTCAAGTGTCTTCCTCTCAAAATCGTGTTACGCAAGTTACCCATTAAGCATGGGCACTGATTCAGGCGGATACTACAGAGAATAAGGCAGCGAAAACTTAATCTAGATTAAGAGAGCGGCACTCTCATGTGAGAAAGATATAGAAAGCATCAAAAAGAGATAAAAAAGATTGGAGAAATGGTAACAAAAGAAAGTCGCTAAGTTTTAATAAGCGACTTTGTTCAATTTAATCTGGACTAAGTCAATGGTTCTTACGAGAGGTGTCCACCTGCGAATTTCTGCCTGCTAACAGTTATTTGAACTCATAGGTGTAAGACGCGCCAACACTGTTATTTTCACCGAAATCGTCCTCAGCAAAAATAGTGAAGAAGTTGAATGATTGAGCGTCACTCAACTTGTAGCTAGCACCGACGCCTGCCCAATACCCTGAATAATCATCAGACCCCATTGAACCGCCACCGAAGCCCATGATAGACCATTCATCAGTAATCGTTTTTAAACCAAACGCACCAATGTAGCCACCGTGTGTTGAGCTCGACATCAATACATAGTCAGAACCAACATTATCATCATCGAAAACCGCTACTTCGCCGTCATTATAGCTGTAACCAGCCATAGGGAAGATTTGCCAACCGAACGGCTCAATATCGAAATAGCTCAGTGGTATAAATGTGCCAATACTGTAGTTGTTCTTATAAGCATCGTTGTCATATTCAGAACGGCTAAAGTTGAAGTTAACAATACCCATAGGCAACAGCCATGAGCCGCCTATTCGCCATTCTTCGCCATCTGCGTTAACACGAGCATTGATCATTCGTGCTTCATCAAGCCCAATAGACCCAGAGAACTGCAGATCTTCGTTATAAGCAACGCCAGCTTTGGTTACGATTTTAGTCGGATCATCAGGGTGCTTCTCTTCAGCAAAAGCACCCGTTGAAAATAAAGACACTAAAGTAATGATTAGTAGATTACGTAATGTCATTAGAAGGTCGCGCTAACACCAACAAAGTGGATACGGCCATCGAACGAACCATTCAACAGATTAACTTGACCAAATCGACCATATCGATCCATCTCAACTGAACCCAAATCAGCGTATTCATAGAACACATCAATTAAGATGTTGTCCCAGTAGGTAGATGCGCCAACTGAGTAGCGGTACTGTTCACCCACAGGAAGGTCAACCCATTGCATTGACGGATCGTCTTGCGGAGAAGTTTCGTAAGAGAAGCCAGCTTTCAAACGCCAGTCTGAATTCAATTGATAATCCGCACCTACCGCAAATTTCCAAACGTCATCCCAGTCACGCTCAATCGAAACACCATTAATTGGACTTCCTGCTATTCCAAAATCAAGAACGGTTGTATCCCATTCACTCCAACGGTGGAACTGAATACTAGCAAGCAGGTCAAGTTGAGAGTTCAAAGCATAGCTCGCACTGACATCGATGATTTCAGGTAAAGCAATATCAGTTGATAATGAATTCAATACGCCTTGGTTAATAACGCCATTTACATCATTGTTAAACTCATGCTCTAGCTTAGAACGGTAACTTGCGCCCAGCTTAAGTTTATTTGTCGGTGTGTACATTACGCCAAGGTTATAGCCGTATGCCCAGTCAGTATCTTGCTTCGCAGTAAGCATTGACGTTGTTTGTTTGAATGCAGCCCAACTTAATTGTACACCCGCCCCAACCGACCACTGGTCATTCAGTTGGTAACTCAGTGATGGATTCACTTGCATCGCAGTAAGCGTAATATCTTGAAGTAAAAGATGACCTGCCCATTCGTTACCGTAATCAAGGCTAGAGCCACCAACGGCACCAAGTGCAATACCAAGGTGTAATTTGTCAGTGACTTGATGAGCGTGGAAGGCACCAAATGACGGCATTACGGAATGAGCTTTACCATCTGGATTACCACCGTTATCTTGATACTTCATTTCAAGATCGAATGCCATGGTGTTGATGGTCGTTTTGCTTTCGCCCATGTGAGACATAGTGGCAGGGTTTGTCCACATCGCCGCTGCAGATCGAGTGTAAACACCATCACCAGCGCCAGTAGTACCAGCGTTGGCAACGACAGCTTCTTGCAAAAACAGGCCACTTGCGAATGCATTTAAGCTCGTAAAAATTGCAGTGGCAGCTAGAGAGTAAGTAAAAGTTTTGTTCATCAGAGCGCTCATTTAGCCTTAGACATTAAATTGCTCTAAGGTTACCGCAAAGCTCAATAAACAAAGGGAATATCCATTATTCCTGTACAAGCGCTATTTAAACTTTCTGGCGACGTAAGGGCGTGGTTTGTCTCGATGAATTTCACGTTGAGCAGCAATCGCCCTGTTCTTACCTAACCCAACCTTTATCTGATACCAAGTTTCGCAGAATACAGCCATGCCCGGGCTTGACCACCAAGTCTTGTTGTAGAGCTTCTTGTTAGCAGCGACGACATCTGGCGACCGATTCGCACACTCAAGTGCCAACGCATAGGCTTCAGCGTAAGGATCTTCGGCAATCTTGGTCACCAACCCATATTCTTTAGCGGTTTCACAGTCGATCACTTTGGCCGTCATCGCCATTTCAAGGGTGTGATCTTTACGCATCAGCTCTCTAAAAGCGATAGCGCCTCCCATGTCTGGAATCAGACCCCACTTTGCTTCCAATATAGAGAAGTTCGCATCCGGGCTAGCAATTCTAAAATCACCCCCACTGACCAATTGCAGGCCGCCTCCCCAACAACGACCATGAATCGCAAAAATGACAGGGCATGGAATATCTCGCCAACCCAATGAAAAGCGTTGTGCAGCGTTAGGCAATGTCGGTAGCCATTTAAACAAGAGCTTCATCGCCCCAGATTTACTGGTTAATAGGGACTTAACATCAAGCCCTGAACAAAAATCAGAACCCTCACCTTTTACTATTACGGCACGAATCTCGGTGTTCTTTTTCAGCTGAGTCACCATGTTATTCACGCCTTGAAACATTGCCATATCAATAGCATTGAGCTTATCGGGTCGATTCAACACAACCGTCGCAATTTGGTTTTTATCGATAGAACAAGTAATACGATCGAGGTTTGGCATGGTGGCTACCTTATCAGTGGTCAGACCTTTAGGTTATACATTTTATTAACATATGCCAAACTTGCACATTAAGAAGCGAGACCTGTGTTGCTTAACGTCTTTCCCTTTACACAAACGACATCAACAAAAAAGCAGTGATGGATCGCTCCATTCACTGCTTTTCATCCGTAGCTTTTATCGCCAATGGCTTTGATTGCCAGTAGCTTTGATTAGCAATGGCTTTCGGTCATGAGCAAAACCTATGTTCTTCGAGATTTCAGTAGCAAGAAGATAAAGTAGCTGCCAGCAATAATGGAAACTAACGTCCCTGCCGCAAGCTGCGCTCGGAACACTACCACTTGCCCTAAGCAGTCAGAAAATAGCATATATTCTGGTAACTTAAACCAAAGCGCTGAACATTAAAAAGGCCATTGAAATTCATCATTTCAATGGCCTTCTCGTTCCTACTAGCCAGGCAGCTAGCTAATTACCTAAGCAACTAACTGAGCTGAGACTCTCTCGCTTCTTGGCTACTGAAACCACGCAAAATGTTAAACAGGGTAATCAATGTGAACAGCATGATAACGAGCGATAAATGCCACGCTTCCCCTAACCCTAACTGAACCAGGCCCATACTCACCATTGAAGACACCACCATCTGCCCGCCACCAGACATCGCAGCCGCCGCGCCAGCGTTCTTCTTATAAGGCAACATCACTAACGCCTGAGCACAAGGTAACGCAATACCATTACCAAGGATCATCAAGAACTGGCCAAGCATGAGATACAAAGGTTCGAGTGGACAGAAGAACAGCCACAAGGCCGCAGCAACGTGCAATACAGGTGTGCATAACAGAGTTTTCTTGTTACCCAGCATAGGGCGAATACGGTTACATAAGCCTGTTCCGCCAAGCATGCCTAATGCTGGAATCACCGCCCACATCGCGTATTCATCTGACGTCATACCAATCTGGTTCTGCATGATAAATGGCATCACCGACACAGTGGTGATCATCAAGCTAAAGTTAAGCCAACCGATACTCGCAAAGCTCATAAAATAACGAGAAGTGAGTAGCTCTTTATATTGAGAAACCATTTTATTCGGTGAAGGGATCGCCGAAACCTGAGTGACAGTTTCTTTAAACTTGAACGCCAATACACCCCAAGCCAATGAGACATAGCCAAGTAGTGAGATGAACACCATGCTCCAACCGAAGTGGAAGTTAATGAATCCACCGATAACGGGCGCGATCAAAGGTGTTATAGACGCAACCATAGCAATGTAAGACATCGCCAAAGGCAAGTCTGCCCCACTGAATCTGTCTCGCGTAGAAGCACGAGCAAGTACCGCGCAACAACCGGTTCCTAAGCCTTGCAGGAATCGCCCCATCACCATATTGGTAAACGAGTGGCTGAAGAAAATGATCATCAATAGTCCCAGCATGGCGATTAATAATCCGCTCAGCAGCACTTTCTTGCGCCCAAGAGCATCGGAAATAGGGCCATAAATAAACTGGGAAGGCCCAAAACCTAATAGGTACACGCTTACCAATAGCTGGGCTTGCTCTAGTGATACATCGAAGTCTTTGGCGATCCAAGGTAGTGATGGAAACACCAGTCCCATACTGAGCTGACCGATACTGATGACCAAGCACGCAAGTAAGATCGATTTAAAATCAAATCCACGACTCATCGTTTAATAGGTCCGTTCGAAGAAAAATCGTGCGTATCTAACTCACAACATAAAAACTGAGAAAATAGCGAAAATGCTGCTGGTGAGTTGTTCATAATGCTCCGACAGGATCAAATAGAGAAAGGCAGAGTAAACATACGTGAGCTTGTATAATCATACAATAGGCGTTCAACTAAATATGTGAATAGTCACTTTTCAGCAACCTCGGCTTTCCGCCTATCGGCCACAAGCGCTAGACTAACACTAGATGCTCATAATCAAGGGACTTCAATGAACACTCATCACCGTATTTTTTCATGTGCTTTGGCGCTGCTTGCCTCAGGTCCTGTAACGTCAGCCTTTGCTTGGCAGGCAGAGAAGATCACCGACGGACTCGTGATCCCTTGGGGACTGGCTTATGTCAACGATAAGTCCATGCTAGTCACAGAAAAATCAGGCGTCATTAAACATGTCGATTTAAAAACTGGCGATCAACACACACTCTTCAGGCTGCCCAATGTATGGGCGAAAGGCCAAGGTGGGTTATTAGATATCGCACTTTCCCCTTTTGAAAACGGAAAGTTCTACGTCACTTACAGTAAAGACATCGATGATGAAGGCGTAACAACACTGGCTTCTGCTAATTACAGCAATAATGAAGTCATCAATTGGACAGACGTGTTTGTAACTAAATCCAGAACGGACACAGGACGTCACTTTGGTAGCCGTATCACCTTTGATGATAGCCACCTGTATTTTTCAATCGGTGATCGAGGTGATCGAGACAACGGCCAAGACACCATGACTCACGCCGGATCAATATTACGACTGAATGCCGATGGAAGCACACCAAGCGATAACCCATTCACGGATAACAACAAAGTGCTCAATGAAATTTGGAGCTTTGGCCATCGTAATCCACAAGGTCTGTATTACGATTTCCCGACTCAAAAGCTTTGGTCGATTGAACACGGCCCTCGCGGTGGTGATGAAATTAACCTAATAAAAGCGGGTGCCAACTATGGGTGGCCTGTCACCTCACACGGAAAAGAGTATTGGGGCCCTATCAGCGTTGGCGAATCGGAAACCAAAGATGGTATTGAAGCGCCAAAAAAAGTCTATGTTCCTTCAATCGCTCCGGGCAGTTTGCTTGTTTACCAAGGAGACAAATACCCAGAGCTGAAAGGCAAACTGCTGGCTGGCGCACTAAAACTTACTCACATCAATATTGTGACAGTCAATGAACAAGGTGAGGCAATCGAGGAAGAACGCATTTTAGAGGACTTGGGCGAAAGGGTAAGAGACATCGAAACTTCACCAAACGGAGACATCTTCTTCAGCACTGATAATGGCAACCTGTACCGCTTGAAAAAGTAGCCGAGACCTCGTTCAAGTAAAGGCACTTACCTTACAACGACATTTATAAATATAAGCCGTTAAAAGTGGGCTCAACGCCCAGTTAGCGGCTTTAAATTTGCAAAAATGAATGCGCTAAAACAGTGCATTTACTCCAAATTCGTCATCAATTTCGACCACCTTTTTCACAAAAACTACAACAAATCACCATACAACTGTAACTCCATGATATTTAAGGAATGCAAAGTTTGACTACCCCCAAGTTTCTGCAACCTTTCCCTATGTATTCGATTGACTATCCCCTGATTTGATTTAGACTCGTTGCCGGCTAGAAAGAAAGTTCTTTGTATATAAACATTTCGTTGGATTACTAGTAACCCCGTTGTGTTGTACGCAATAGCAATAAACTTTTCCACGCTATCAGTGCCACAATTGGCTCAAAATAAAAATTTAATTTTAGGATATCATCATGTCTAACACAGTTACTGGTACAGTAAAATGGTTCAACGAAACTAAAGGCTTCGGCTTCATTCAACAAGAAAACGGCCCAGACGTATTCGCACACTTCTCTGCTATCACTGGCGACGGTTTCAAAACTCTTGCTGAAGGCCAAAAAGTTGAGTTCGTAGTATCTCAAGGTCAAAAAGGCCCACAAGCTGACAGCATCAAAGTACTTTAATCTAGTATTTTAAAGCTTTCTAAAAATAGCCAGCCTCTGCTGGCTATTTTTTTACCCGCTATTCAGAGATTTAAGGTAATATTCCCCTTCACTATTTCTACCTAAGACACCCTCTCAATGGCTCTTAAACCGACAATCTACAAGTTTCGTATCTCTTTAACCGATATGAATCGCGACTATTACGACTCTTTCAATCTAACGGTTGCACAACACCCTTCTGAAACAGAACAGCGAATGATGGCTCGAATCATGGCTTTCTGTATCAATGCGTCTCCTGAACTTGAGTTCACTAAAGGGTTGTCTAGCATTGAAGAACCCGATTTATGGCAGAAGTCGTTAGACGATCAAATCCTAGAATGGGTTGATGTAGGCGAACCTGATCCAGAGCGTGTTAAGAAGGCAACTCGCCTATCTAAATCAGTACGCGTATTCAGCTTCAACACTAAATCAAACGTTTGGTGGGAGCAGAACAAAGGTAAATTCGGCTACCTAAAAGCTCAGATCGTTCGTCTAGACAACGATGGTATTGAGCAGCTAGCAGCGATGACACAACGTACGATGGATCTTTCAGTCATGCTGACGGGTAACTCTGCTTTCATTAACAGCGATACTCAATCGGCAGAAGTAACGTGGGAAGAGCTACAGAGTAATGACTGAGCGTCCAACCCCGAATAGTTCGCAAACAGAAGCTAGCCTGCAAGAAGAAGCCAAGCAGCAAGAAATCAAAGCCAAACAACAAGCTAGAACCAAGCTTCACCAGTGTTTAAAAGAAGCAGGTTTAGATTCAGTCAAAGCGCTCTCGACAAGCTACGAGAAAGAGCTGTCGTCATTTATTGATGAAAACCACGCTCTGTTCAAACACGCTTGCGAGAACAAGCCTGACAACTCTGCACGTCAGACGTTGCTTGGCCTGTTAACCAAGGTACATATCGATGCAAGCTATCGCTTTGAAAGCTATAAAGAAGCGAATGAGACGATGCAAAATGTATTCGATAATACTGTGGGCACTGAGCACAGTGACAAGTTTCAAAACTCTAACGCTCAACAGTTAAAACTAGTCACGCATTTGTGGTTGTTCATTCAAGGACGACTAGGAATGGATTACAGCCTAGCCAATGATCACGCAGCTGTAGCCGCTACGCTACTGTCTCGTATATCGAGAAGCAGTGATGATGAGATTCGCGTAGAGTTCATGGCGAGTTTTTACGATGGTTTGAGCATCTATCAAGCCGAGAACAAGCCATCCGGTATTGTTCACCACTTAAAGCGTTTGTTTAACCTTTCTTAAGCACTCCACCAGCGACTGATTCTAGTTACGCTCTATATGCTTTCAACAAACGTTAAGATATAGAGCGTGCTTTTTCTGCTTGGCCGCAACAGATTCCCTATTACGTTCATTCCTCACTTTAGGGAATGGCGAAAGTGAATAAGTCGCTCATTCTTCACTTTAGGGAATAACAGCATTCTCAGCCATTACAGTTGACTTCATTGCAGGCGTAAAAAAGCCCCGCATAAAGCGAGGCTTAGAATATTTTCAACGAACTTCAATTTACAAAGGCTAAATCACGTGCATCCAATAACGAAACGTATTAACGCAGGCCGTGTAAGAATTCGTGGCGCGTTGCTGGGTTTGATCTGAAGATACCGCCCAGAGCTGTTGTTGTCGTTTCGCTAGTCGCGTCCATTACACCGCGTGATTTCACGCAGTAGTGAACCGCATCCATGGTGACAGCAACGTCATCAGTTTCGAGTAGCGTTTGCAGTGCAACAAGGATCTGCTGCGTCATACGTTCTTGAACTTGTGGGCGCTGAGCAAAGAATCGAACAATACGGTTAATCTTTGAAAGGCCGATGATTTTCCCACGAGGGATATAAGCGACCGCAGTCTTACCATCAATCGTCACTAAGTGGTGCTCACAAGTACTGGTCACGGTAATGTCTTTTACTCGTACCATCTCACGAACGCCCATCTTGTTTTCGATTACCGTAATTTTAGGGAAATTGGCGTAATCCAAACCAGAGAAAATTTCATCCACGTACATTTTAGCAATACGTTGCGGTGTTTCTTCCAGACTATCGTCCGTAAGATCAAGTTCAAGGAGAGTGAGAATCTCACGCATATGGTGTTCGATTCGTTCCTTTTTCTCTTCTCGGCTAACCTGGTTTGGACTCATTGGTGTCTCTAAACCACGGCTTGCTAGCGCATCTTTAACCAACTTCGCTGATTCGCTAAGACCTGACATTGAACTTCCTCTTTTATTACCCCTTCTGGATGGCAAACAAGGATACTCGGAATTTTGAATAAATACACCCATATTTTAAGGGAGGTCATTATTTACGGGGCTTAAACTGTGCTAGAGTGGCTAGAATTTCGTTGGCGAACCATCATGATTTGATAACTATTGAATCCCTATTGCCAACCGCCAAATCAAAATAATAACGATCAAAGGATTTCAATTATGGGCTGTTGCGACGCTCCGGGCTTGATGCCAATTGAAGAAGCACTAGATAAGCTGCTATCACCAATTCAACCTATTCAAACGACCTTATCACTGCCATTAGCAGAAGCATTGGGTTACGTACTTGCTGAAGATATTCTATCCCCTATTTTCGTCCCTCCTTTTGATAACTCAGCAATGGACGGCTATGCACTGCGCTTAGCAGACCTAGAGAACAGTAAAGTGCTGCCTTTAGCGGGCAAGTCCTTTGCAGGTCAACCTTTTGAAGGTGAATGGCCAGCAAACACCTGTATTCGCATTATGACTGGCGCAAAGATCCCGGAAGGTTGTGACGTCGTAATCATGCAAGAAAACACGGCTGAAACTGACGCTGGCATTGAGATTCAGCAAGACGACATCAAGCTGAACAATAACATTCGCCCTACCGGTGACGACATCAAGCAAGGCGATATCGTTCTTAGCCGTGGCGAACGTTTAACACCTCGTGACATTCCAATGATTGCTTCGCTCGGTGTGAGTCATGTAACTGTGGCACACAAACCTAAAGTCGCTTTCTTCTCTACTGGCGATGAGCTCAAGCCATTAGGTCAGCCTCTTGAAGATGGTCAGATCTACGACAGCAACCGCTACGGTATCAAACCACTGATTGAAGCGTTTGGTTGCGAAGCAATTGACCTAGGTATTATTCCTGATTGCCCTGCAACGCTTAAAGAAACCTTTGTAAAAGCGCAAGAACTGGCAGACGTAGTTGTCACTTCTGGTGGCGTAAGTGTCGGCGAAGCTGATTACACCAAAGACATTCTTGAAGAGCTTGGCGAAATCGGCTTTTGGAAACTAGCAATCAAACCAGGTAAACCATTCGCATTTGGTGAGCTAGACAACGCTTGGTTCTGTGGCCTACCGGGTAACCCAGTGTCTGCAATGATGACTATGTATGTGTTAGTTCAACCTATGCTGGCTAAACTTGCCGGTCACACTGCGTGGACAGCACCAGAATCGATTCCTGCGATCACTAAATCTGCATTCAAAAAAGGCCCAGGCCGTACTGATTATCAACGTGGTATTTACTCGATTGAAAACGGTAAGTTTGTAGTAGAAACAACAGGTAACCAAAGCTCTGGCGCTTTCCGCTCAATGAGCTTAGCAAACTGCTTTGTGGTACTAGAGCGCGAACGTGGCCGTGTTGAAGTCGGTGAAACGGTTCAGATTCAACTGTTTAACTCCACGCTTTACTAACGAGGCTTGCTGATGGAAATACTGTCTGACGCAGAGATGCTTCGTTACAATCGCCAGATCATTCTCAAACAGTTTGATTTTGAAGGTCAAGAAGCGCTGAAACAGAGTTCAATCTTAGTGTTAGGTGCGGGTGGTTTAGGCTGTGCCTCTGCTCAATACCTTGCGACTGCGGGCATTGGTAAGCTAATGCTGATCGACGACGATGTTGTCGAGCTTTCAAATTTGCAGCGACAAGTACTTCACACCGATACTGATATTGGTAAGAAGAAGGTCGATTCTGCCGCTGAATCTTTGCAGGTATTGAACCCGCATCTGACGATTGAAACTGTCGAACACAGGCTTGATGACGAGGCACTTGGCAAGTTAATTGAAGCACACTCGCTTGTTCTTGATGCCAGTGACAACGTCGAAACGCGCAATCAGTTGAACCGCTTATGTTACGCATCAAAAACGCCTCTAGTATCGGGCGCTGCGATTCGCATGGAAGGTCAGATTAGCGTATTCACTTATCAAGATGAAAATGCACCTTGCTACCAGTGCTTGAGCGCTCTATTCGGCAACGCTGCTCTAAGCTGTGTTGAAGCCGGTGTGATGGCACCTGTTGTTGGCATGGTTGGCGCGGCTCAGGCTTTGGAAGCTATCAAGGTTATTGCCGGGTTTGGACAACCAAAGCAAGGCAAGCTTTTGATTCTCGATGCCATGTCTCACAGCTGGCGTGAAATGAATTTAATGAAGATGCCTAATTGTTCGGTGTGTGGTAAGTAATAAAAAGAGCCAAAGCCCATTGAGTTGGCTTTGGCTCGTTACCCTAATACGTTGTTAATGATTAGAAGTATATTCAGAAGCGACGTAATCTAGCTCCTTTTGCTCTGCGAGCATCTCAACTACAATTTCAGGTAGTGATGGAACCCCATGAAGAAAACCTTGTTGGTTAAAGCCGCCTAGAGCTTCCAGAAATGCACAGGTGTCTTTATTTTCAACACCCTCATAGATAATACGTGCGTTTTTTACCGAAACGAGCTTCTTAACTTCATCGATTTTTTGCATGTAATCAATGTTATGGCAAAGTCCCCATGTAATGGTTTTATCTATTTTTATCTCACTAATAGGCAGTTTGACAATACGTTCAATATTCGATGCTTCCATCCCAAAGTCATCTATAGAGATCTCAAAACCATTCAACCTTAGCCGTAAAATATTTGCCAACAATTCTTTTTCAATATTGCCTGAAAGCCCCTTTTCAGTCAGCTCTACAACGATAGAATGCTCAATACCTTGCTTATAGATCTCGAGTAGATTATCGACAACAGATTCATCAGTCAGTAAATTAGGATCGATATTAATTGAGAACCTCAACGATTTATCAAGTTCACTGAAGTGGAGATGATAATCCTGAATGAATTTATTTATCACGATATTGGTAAAAACCTTTTGCTTTCCTAGCTCTTCAATTACTGGCAAAAAATAGCTCGGTGGAAGTAAGGTCCCGTTTTCATCAGACCATCGTGACAACACTTCAAACCCCGAAATAACATTTATATCCGAAACAACTTGCGGCTGATAAACCAGATTGATGGGAAAATCGTCATCGATGATTGTTGCACGGTTACCAAAGCCAAGCTCGCTTTTGGTTATGGTTTCAACTTCAAGTGCTTTATCAACCAACTCACTTATTTGGCTAGCCCAAATAGGCTTTTCTAGTGAAGCGACAACATTTAACTCATAGAGCTTTCCAAGCATACTCACCGAGCTAACAATGGATTTATCCAAACCTGAAATAATGATTATTTTAGACTCAACATTTTGTTGCGACATCATACTCAAGAGTTCAAATCCATCGCCATTGGGCATCATGATGTCCATAATCACCAAATCAAATGATGCGTTTTGCATTTTGCTCATTGCATCGAACGCATTTTCTGCAAACTGTACAGATGTTTTTTTATTAGATAAAGAGACCGCATTTTTAATGACCTCTCTCGATAGTTCAACATCGTCAACAATCAATACTGTGTTATTCATTCTCTTCACCTTTATAGTTTGCAATAATATCCATCCAAGTGCGTTGTGATTTCATTTTCTTTGAATCCAAGTTCATGACCTTCATTGATCTATCGTTACTTCTTACACTTCGATACTCGCAGCCCAATGAAAAAAACAGATCAAAAATCCTTTTGCTTTTCAGTAGTATATAAAGCTCTTTATCTGGATTTAAGCTTTGTAGATACTTGTACGCCTCTCTGCCCATTGTGTCTGTAAATGACGAATAATGAGTGCAGTTAAAAGTAACAACTAAATGTGCTCTATCTTCTTTAGATACTAAGACTTGCTCCAAAAAATCTGCTGCAAGATTATAGTTAGCACTTAATAAGTGTCCGATTAATTGCCCATTAACCGTGACGAGCGTTAACTCTCCAGAATATTGATTTATTATTTTTTCAATAATTACCTTTCTACTCATACCTAAATCTTCTAAATTACTGAGCATAACGTTATCCTCATATTCAAAGATGACATCAATTAACTTGGTAATCTTCCCAAGAAGGAATGAATTATTTGAGTTAATCACCGTAACTTCTGTTTGGACGTGCATGTTCATATCAATATAACCGTTATTATTAAATTTATTCGTTAACCCTGTGAGAACTGTTTGTGAGTCGTTTGCCTCCCAAACATCAAATATGTTGACTCCAATAAGGTCCAGTAACTCGTTTTGACGTTTTAAGTGGGGAGTTGTTACTCCTCTTTCCCAACGGCTTAGTGTCACAACGTCCAGGTTGTTAAAGTTAGAGTTACTTCTTTGAATCGCATCAACAAAATTAGTTTGAGACAAACCATTATTAACACGAAACGTACGTATAATATTTCCAAACATAGCTTTATTTTCTTATTCGTTATTGTGATTTAGCTTATTTTTAATTAAATACGAACAAAAGCTAAGGGCAAGCTGTGATTGAATAATTTGAAAATGCCCAGCTACTCTCAACACTTATTGGATGATAGTTATTTTCATAACAGTTTGGGCATTATCTTGATGACAATGCCCATAACTCTCAGAAAAACAGATGAAAATAATACATGAAGATCCGAAGATGGCTTACCCTCAGGTTATAGGTAGGAGTATTTAACTAAGTTAGCAAGTACCACCTGATAAAGCGCAATGAAGCTTTAGCTTTAGATCGCTCGGGTTGAGCGGTTTGGTTAGATAACACGAAAAGTATTGGTCCATTCGAGCCTCTTCTTGAATGGTAGCTCGTGCCGTAACGGCAATTATAGGTAACGATGGCTTACGCTTTTCCAACTCAGAAGCAAGCTCAATGCCATCCATAACCGGCATTGAAATATCCGTCAGTACAACATCAAAGTCATGTTCAGAAGCGAGTGCTAAAGCCTCCAAACCATCATTCGCGGTCATGCATTCACAACCTAGCTCGTTTAAGTGGAACTCTAGAATTTCTCGGTTGAACTCAACATCATCAACGATCAAGGCTTTTTTACTTGTGCAGTCTAAGCGCTCTCTAACGTTATATACCTGTTCAGCAACACCGTTAGAACACTCAAGAACATTCATAATTTCTTGAGCTGGGAGTGAGATAACAAAAGTACTACCGGTGCCGAGCACACTCTCAACACGCAACGAACCCTTCATTAACTCTACGATGGTTTTAGTTATCGCCAAGCCCAAGCCAAAACCAAACTGTTGGTCTTCTTGATTAACCTGTTCAAAGCCGTTAAACACCGCATCCAATTTATCTTGGGGAATACCGACTCCAGTATCGCTTACGGAGATATTGAATGCTCTATCGTCGGTTGAAACTTCTATTGTCACCCCTCCCTTGTTTGTAAACTTCAATGCGTTCGAAACTATATTATTGATTGCTTGCTTAATACGAAGCTCATCAATCATCAATGTTGTCGAAGCATCGACATTGCATATAATATCAAGCGACAATTGTTTAGACTCGCTAAGCGGAAAAAACGTATTTTCAATTTCGCGCATCAAACTCATTACTGACAGGCATTTAGGGTTTAATGAATAGCTTGCTGCTTTTACTCTTTCAAAATCCAATAGGTCATTCACAATGCCTAAAATAGTATTGCTCGCACTCGAAATACCGTTCAGCTGATGGCGATATTCGTCAAAGTTTTTGCTATGGCTTAGCATATGTGTATAACCAATAATCGCGTTCAGTGGCGTGCGAACCTCATGGGACACATTTGAAAGCAGCACCGATTTCTGTTTATTGGCCTCACTCGCCTCTTGCGCTGCTATCTCGTACTGCTTCGTTCGCTCTTCAACTTCATATTCAAGCCCTTCAATCAAATTTTGAATCTGGATCCCAGCCTCAGAATAAGCCTTTGAAAGCTGTTCAATTTCGTCTCCATTACTATAAACAGTATGTCTGGATTTATTAAAATCACGCTGCTTTAGATATTTAGCTTGTGCGATCAATTTAGAAATAGGTATCAGCATCTTATTCACCGCGATTGAGTTAATAGCTAAAAACAGACCAAGCAAAAGGATATAAGCAAAGAACAGGCGTTTGATCAACGAGTTATCACCAGATAAAACCAGCTCTTTGGTGGTCGCATAACTGGAACGAATCACATGCTCTGGCGTGACTAAAATCAACCTCCAACCGGTTTGACGGTTCTGAACAAAAGTGACATTGAAAACACCTTTTTCGCCACTTACCACAAAACTACCCAAGTAATGTGACATGATATGGCTTCCGACACTCTTTTGAATTTGTTCATCAAAAACACTTTCAGACATCAATTGGTCGACATTCTGTTGTAGATTCGACGCGATAAGCTTGCCGCTGTCGTCTACTAAGAAATAACGGTATTGGAATTCATCGATCATATTTTCAAAAGTCAGTGAACGAGAAAAATACTCTAAATCTAAATCAAATTTGAGTAACGCGTTATCCCAGTGCTCTGGACGGATATAAATGGCAAACTTAGTGACGTGCCCCACTTTAACTTCTTTCCCTATATAGAAATTCTTGTAGTGGATCATGCGACTAAAATCGACAGAAATAGAGCGGCTTACAATACCATTTTCGGTGATAGAGACTTCTTGGTTGCGTTCAGTGTCAATAAAAAGCACCTTTTTGATAAAAGGCTTACGCTCTGTGTTGATATAAGCCAGTTGTTTATTACGAAGTGCCTCGTTTTTCGATTCATTAACAAAATCATGAGCAAAATCAATCGCTACATGCTCCACTTCCTCAGTGATCAGCTCGACCTCTTTATCAAGGGTTACACTTTGAGCTTTCACAAAGGTAAGTAGAAGCTTTTTGTTATTTCCCGTAATGCTCTCCTTTATCTCTTCAAATTGGTTTTGTGAAGAAACCTGAACGATTTCGATAGCGGAGTACGTAAGCAACACCACAAATAGAACCAGTATTGTTGCGTTGGTGAAAATGATTTTATTTTTAAAAGACACGTTCATATCCTCCAACTTAAGCGTCAAAAAGTTGAATCATGGCGTTAGACACATCCATCAAAATCTTTTTTCCTGCACTTTCATTGATTACCGCGTCGTAGTGCTCCAATTTAAGACAAATTCTTGCAACCTCTGTAGCCCCGCAAGATAACGCAATGCCTTTCACTTTATGGGCGAGCGCTCGATTGGACTCACCTCCTTGAAGAATATCATCATTAACCTTGTGCAAACTTCTAATAGCAATCTGACGAAATCGAACGCCAATATCCGATTGAAAGTTACAACCCGTCGCCATTAAAAATACATTTGTGTCGATGCTATACATACCAATTTCTCCCGCCTTCGTGACCCCCCTTAATTTTGACCGTCTGTTACAAAACTGATATGGCAGATCGAGAATTTAAATAACCGGCATGCCTAATGGCATTGTCTGTTTTTTAACTTGGCTTATGCCATATTCACTGCTGGCTACATTTGGACAATAGATCACACTTTTTATGATTATCGAGTGAAAATAATGGCTCAACTTTTCAGACATACTTTTAGACGCTTGGAACAATTAGGTCGAGTGTCTATAAAACAAATATTTGGCGTAACGGCCTTCTATGTAGATCACGTTTTGCTCGTTCTACATAAAAGTGGGGAGCTGTACCTCAGAGGAACACCGGCACAAGAAGGCTACTTTATTAACAAGGGCTACCCCAAGGTGAATGCGAGCGTACTTGGAGTAAGTCAGAATGCGGATTATTACAAGTTGCCAGCAAACCCTTGGAGCAAGTATTCTTTGACTCTATGTGAAGCAGAAATCGCACTAGAGCAAATAAAGAGATCACGAAGCAGTTATATTTCTGCTCCCGAAAGGCTCAAAGACTTACCCAACATGCGATTCTCAACTGAGCAACTTCTTGAGAAAGCGGGTATAAACTCCATTGAGAAACTCAAAAACCTGGGCACGATTGGTGCTGTAGAGGCTATCCAACAGCATACCCACCATAAACCAACCATCGAGTTAGTTTGGTCGTTAGAGGGTGCAATCCAGGGTATACACCGTTCACAACTGCCGACGAACCTAAAAAATGCATTGCGCACCCAAGCTCAAAGTTATTGTTAGCCTATATTGTTTTAACGAAGCTTAGATTCTTGTTAAATCCAAATGCGGTCAATTTGATGCCGTGGCTATTCCTAGCTACGGCTCATTAGGCTAACCCGCTGTCCTTAAGTGATTTCACTCAAGTTTAACGTCTTTAAATTAGCCTCCCCTTTCATTTGATCGCCCACTCCGTTTTAATTTTCACTGCCAGCCTTTATTTTGGTTTCCTACTATTCCCTCTGCTACAAATTACCATTCAAGTTTTAATGCAACTGAATTTATAACTATTTATTTTACAACCTGCCCTATCGCTACCAAACTAGGCATATCAACACAACACTAATAAAAGGTGCCTAAATATGCGTTCATTAATCTTTATTTCAACAGCAGTATTAGCAACTCTTATCTCTTTTCAGTCGGCGGCCGCAAATGTCACTGTGCGTTGGACAGGGAAAGTACCGACTTCTGACTGCGCTTCAAACCCTATTAGCAATCAAGTCGCGTTCAACTCACAAAGCGAACGTTGTAAGGTTGAACTTAAACAAACTGAAATAACTAATACAAAAACAGCAAATAAAATGGTTTCGTTTGATGTGTAATATGAAAGGAAAACCCATTAAGTAGGCATAATAGCCAGATTAATATTCAACCTGACCTTGCATGTAATCGCAGCAAATAAATAATACGGGTATGATAATTAAACTGGCTGTTTGTTTATGCACTTAATCTTACATAAAGGGTCGCTAAGAATTTCGCTAGCCGACCACCCAACGATAAAACCCATCCAGCTCACACTCAGTGAATTTTTAGTTCTAAAAGAGTTACTCACTCATCAAGGGGAGCATTTAACCAAACACCATCTACTAAAAATGGGATGGCCCAATTCATTCGTCTGTGACAATGCATTGAATATGGTGATCATGTCTTTAAGAAAGAAGCTTCTTAGGCTCGGTGGATGGATAGAAATCAATACCATTTACAAGATAGGTTATAGTTTAAATAAAACTGACAAAATATGTGTTTTGCAGTGAATTTAAACACTCCCGTCCAAAAACCAGCGCCGCCAACCTACAACTTGCCTTTGAATATGACCAATGCATTCGGTCAGTTGCATCAATGGCTAGGTGTTGTATCGCTCCTCTCGCTTTAGTCTTAAATGAGACCTCAACTTGCTTGGCTCTACGACTGATGCAGGTGTAATGCGGACAACTTAACGGCACATGGGCTAACCTAAATATCGAGTCGATAAATCCTTGCAGCGCTCTCAGTGGCATAGAAAAAACTCGTTTCACCATGAGTGCTGTCGTAATAGCTAAATCACTGAACCGACGTGGCCTCCCGCGCTTATTCTGTTTGCTTTGCGCCCACCCACTTATTGCTTCTTCATCGATCCAGAAGGTCAGAGAACCACGGTTAATGAGCGATTGGTTGTATTGCTTCCAGTTGGTTGTTTTGTAACAAGGTTTAGGCATAAGGCTACGAGAGAGAGTGGTGGTAGCTGATCAGATCGTAGGTTCTTGATTTAGTTCCATTGAATTACGCAACAAAGCCCCTGCCAATGCATACTATACGAGCGTTAAGCTCCGTTCTTGTCATTTTTGATAAGGCGACAACACTGAGTATATGTCAGCCTGATACGCACGAGACGTAGTTCTGATTGGATGGGTTGTTGCTGTTGACGTTGCCATAGTTGAGGTTCACGTTGTAGTAGTTGGAACCATTAGCCGTCGACGACCAGTAGTTGTTGTTGGTCGCCCAACCCTTCACGTTTGCACTTATTGTTTATACGGAGTGTTGCCTTTCGACTTGCCCCCCTTTATTACCTCTAATAAGGCCATAAGTGCCGATAACATACCAGGGCCCGCTCACCAATGCCGTAACAAAGGTGTTCTCTAGGCGCAGCAACGCTGCTATGTTCCCTGTTTTTAGCGTATCGCCTTATCAAAAACATTACTAAGGCTACCGTTCAGTCCAACGAATAACATCAAACAGCAACCTACCCTCTGGGTTAGATGTGTCCGGTGTGCATTCGTCTAGCTGGTGTACTAACCACTGTGGCATCCAAACTTTAGCGAAGCTGTTATCTATTTTTAGTCTAGGATTTAAGTCAGACCGTTCATGTACAGGTAAGTCGTTTTTGTGCGATAGATACCACTCTTCCCAATTAGACATATCGGCATAAAAACCAATGCTGATGATACCTTTTCGTCAGGAAACACCCCTACTTTTGCAAGGCTGCTTACAGGTAACCCGCCCGATAGAACACATTGTGACCCGAGTTTTTTAACCACTTTAGCTGACACTTTTAAAACAGGCAAAGAGGGGGGAGTGACCACCCACTGCTGCCATGCGAACAGCGCTTGATCATAAAAACGAACAAACATGCCTTCATGTATGCCGATAATTTTACCTTGTTGCTGACTAAGCTTGAGTTTTGTTTCAATATCCATATTAATCCTTACTGAGTTTAGAAAATAAACCGCTACCCTCTATAAAAAGAAAAAACGGCCCTGCGGGCCGCAAACTCTGAACGTTGAACCCTAAGAACCTGATACGCACGAGACGTAGTACTGACGGGATGGGTAGCTGCTGCCGACGCCGCCATAGGTGAGGCCCACGCTGTAGTAGTAGCCGGAACCATTAGCCGTCGACGACCAGTAGAAGTAGCCGGTCGCCCAACCCTTCGCGGTGTACATGTGACCAAAGTTATTAAAAAGACTCGTCAACTCATCTATATTTGCTAAAGCCCAATCATCTCTCCCGTTAAGCTCAAGTGTATTATAATGTTCACAAAGGCTATGTGCTTCAGTAACACTAAAAATTGCAAACGATCCTGAAGGACCATAAGGGATATTGTCAACATGACTACCGTAGTAATTACCACTATAGCCAACAGCGTTTAAAAAGCTCTCACTTGGAGTACCGGTAAACAACTTTCCATCGCTTTCCGCAATTTTAACACAGGCACCCGCGGCGTTTTGTTGATCATCATCCCCAACTTGGCCACCACACAAATAGGCATGAAAGGTAACTTGGCTAATCGCATTAGTCTGTGTATTGGTTGTTGTGGTGTAAGATGACGCCACATCAAAGGTCATGGTCGTTGTTGGGGTTTGATAGTTTGTATCCCACTTTACCCGCACTTTTTGCTCACCTGATTCATCGGTTTGAGTCGTTTCCGCTTCAAGGATAGGAGTAACCATTTCTGCGGTGTCTGGGTGCTGTTCTGTACTTACCACTGAAATGACTGAGTAACCTTCTACTGGGTTGCTATTTTGATCGGTCAAGGTCGCAGTAACCTGGCCACCTTCCACTGACGTATAAGGTACCGTGTCAATCGTTGCTTCTGATGACACTGCAGCCGTCTTTTCATCACCAATAAACTTAACTTCATAGTCTTGAGTAATGCCACCCACATCAAGGGTTAATGTGACGGTTTCCGCTTTTAAACTGGTTAAGCGAAACTCGGCAATACCATAGCTGTCTGTGGTAACGTTATCGCTGTCCAATGTCACATTTGGGCTAGAGACAGAAGCCGTCACAAGGGTATCTGGTCTTACTTCTTGACCGAGTTTTAACTCAACAAATACAGAACCAACATCAACTCCATCCGCGACAACTTCCGTGCTTGAGGTAGGCAATACAGTAATTAAACCTTGCTTAACACATGTCACATAATAAGCCGATGTTGGATCGACATCGCCTGTAAGGGTGCTGCCATCTTTAAGATCCACCCACTTAACCAGATCTGCTCCGTCATCATAAGCGAGGTATTGCGCTTTAACAGGCCAGTTATGTAACGCCTGAACATCGGTATCAGTGGCCATCAGCTTAAGTTGATCAAACGTCGGCACTGAACCACCGATGGTGTCGCAGTATGCTACGGCCGACGGATAACGAAAACCAGCCATATCAATCGCTGGGCTGTAGCCATCATCGTTCAGTTTTATATCATAAGGCGAGCCTTGCCCGGCTGCATCAAGTGCGGTGGGTGGTCCAATATAGAGATCCAACAAATGAGAAATGTCGTCCCATTTTGATGACTGATTAGGATCGGTCACTTCAACACGAATCAAACCCATGTCATACACTCCATTATGATCACTAACCGCAAAACTAATATAGTGGTAACCTGGTTGTGACGCTTGAAAGACGATCGTTTTATTCTGAGTGTCCAGTGGATCTTTAGGTACCGCTTTTGCGTTAAACGATTCAACATACACCAATTGATAATCATCACTATCGTCCGAGGAAACAAAGCCGCTGATGTCGATTTCTTCATCGGTCAATACGTTGACAACAACTGGATATACAATATTATCGTCAATCGTAAAACCTTGGTTAGCTTCGTAGCCCACCGCAACATCTAAAACCCCCATCAGCACAAGGCCATTAACCGAGTCTTCTAACGTATAAAGAACACGGTCAATGCCGGTAAAACCTGACGGCGGGGTATAATCCATAGTCTGGTCATCTGTACTATTTATTTGAACTGAGCTCGAGCGACCGTACGGTAGTGTAAGCTCCGTTAATACAAACTCGTCACCTAACGTAAAGCCGACTTTCTCCAATTCGTCCTTCAGTAAAACACTCACATCTTCATTAATCAGTGTTGTTGCACTTACTGGAACCAGTTCGGTTGAGCTAGGATTACTACTTACCGCAATGCGCGTAACCGCAGAACTCGAACCTTCTGAGCTACTACTATCACTCATTGGCGCTTCAGCCATACGGCTCATTGGCGACAATGTTTTAGGAGTCACATGATATCGATAGTCACACACCTTAGTATCAAAGGCCTGAATTACAAACCCTGTTTCCGTCATACTTTCTACTTGGCAGCTATCATCATTAGACAAGACCTCGACTTCACTCAGCGCAAAGCCACCACCCGTTGATGAAAATACCTTTGACGACAGGTCAACCTCGAACGATTCAGCATAGCCAGTCGAGTAGGTAGCATTTTGAGCGGAAAGCGTCGCGCTTTGAGTATTAGGGGAAACACTTGCTGAGCTTCCGGCACTTCCTTCACTGCCCTCTCCACCACACCCAAAAAGGGTAAGCGTAGTAGCGACGACAAAACCCAGGGGAATGCTTCCTCCTGGCTTATTGCTTAAAAGGTTCATATTACTTCTCTTTACTTTTTATTGATTTCAAAATTGATTTTATGATTTGTATTTAATGTTGTATTGGGCATTTACACTTTGCTGATAACAGTGATGCCATGTAGGCTAAAATTAGCACTGAACATGGGTAATGAATGCTGATCGTCCTTGATTAGCATTAATCATTGAAGGCCTATAATTATGTCTATTTTCAGCGTTCCTATTACTGAATAGGCAGTTGCATCTCTTTAGAGTATTTTTTATCGTAAGATGTTACGGTTACATTAAGTTGTTCACTTTGCGTATATTCCGCAAGAGAAAACGTTTTATCCCGACCAGATACAACAGTGAACTTTTGTTTGCATTGCGTATTATTTTCTGTTGTACATGAGTTAACATAAACATCAATTAGCGTATTACTATTATTATCGATGCGTAAATTCTCGCCCTGATTGTAAATCTTATAATCAAAACTTGGCTTTGTCGTAGGCAGAATATAAACCGGTGAAAAACCATAGTTTATCTCGACACCGTGAATTTTCTCTCCCTCTTCTTTATAACGACTAGGAGTAAATGGCAGCATAAACATCAAATCTTTGCTGTTATCGCAAGACGTGTTGTGACATAAGCTACGAACACCCACGTCTTTCTCTTCACCAGGTCTTAAAACTAATCTTGGGTGCGTAAGAGATATTTTCCAATCATCTAGATTGTTTCTTGTATAACTATTACGAACGATTTTGTCGCCATCAATAAACTGAATTTCTTGTACTTTTCCATTAACAAAAATCGGGTGAGACTCATCATTAATAAGTGTCACGACACCATTGCCCTTTTTATCCGCGACGACAATCATCTTGTCGACATTAAAAGCATTGGCAGCAGTAGAAGTCATTGCTGAACAAATTGCGAATACTGTTAATAGATTATATTTAATTTTCATATTTCTCTCTACTAAAAATAATAAATTTTAGGATACTACTCGTCTATTTTGCTCAGCGCGTATATAACACCAAGCGCGAAAAGAATGAGTACATACATGTTTAAAATATTTGGTCCGATCATTACTCCGCTCTCTTATATTTGACCTTCATGCATATAATTGAGGTATTAATTAGCATATTTGCGAGCCCAAACGATAAAAGGTGAGTAGCTCGATTGGTGAGCAGTATCGCGCATTCGGATTTAAAGGTATTGGGCACTCTTGAATTTCAAAAACGCAAGATGCGAGATAGCTAAACAAGTGTAGATATCATTTACATTGGCGAGATACTCTCTGCTACAAACAAAGAAACACTGCCAAAAAATTGGCAGTGTTTCTGTTTCAAGGAAGGCAACTTAATCTAAACAGCTAACTTTCGGGTAAAGTATTTTCTCTTCAGGGTAAATCAAATTCAAATCACGATTATTAAGATTTGGATTTGCTTCGACTAATTCATCAAGTGAGCTATCAAATGCTCTTGCAATTCGGTGCAAATAGTCGCCAGGAACCACTCGGTATTCAACTAAACGCTGCTGACACGATGGCGCCTTCTTAATTGGGACAATAGACGCCAATTGGGTTTTCGGCCTTGATACTTGGGTCGACTCTTCAACAAGCTGGTCAACATTGGGCCTTGGGTTAATATCTGAAAGGCCTTCTGCGGCTTCATTGCTTGAAAAACGATAAACCAACAGTGCATTAAATGCGTATAGATCGTCTTGTTGACGAGCTAAATCAAAGACGCCTTGGTAACCAAGGTCGGCGCTCCAATTTTTACTCAATTGGTATTTAAGACCAAGCGATGCCGTAAAATTGGTGTCGTCACTAGAAAACGCGCCCCCGACTCCTGCATACAAGGAGGCAAATTCACTGACGGGTAGCAATAAGTCGGTTTCAACCATTACCGCACGTAAACTATCTATTTCCGAATCAGAAAAAGCAGAATAATCAGCATAGCCAAGTTCAAATAGTACGTTTTCACTAATGTTATATCCAACCGCCGCCTTATAACCAAGTGCTTCAGTCTGTCCCATGTTGTCATCAAATGCAGAAAACGTCATGCCACCACTCATCTGGATAGGCAGCTCCTCTGCTGATACACTTATGGATAAGAACACAGCGATAATCGATGACATTAAGTTCATTTTTTTCATCTTAAATACCAGGCTCCAACATGATCGTTACTTCATCAAAATAATCTCCGGAAACAGCAGAACTGCCCTCAATATCGTAATCAAAGTCTAAAGTAAAGTTAATACTTGTTTGCACTCCAGCTCCTTCTGAAATAGCCGTTGTTTGATACATTAATTGTCCTTCATCAACTAAGTTACCAGAGCTGCACTGATCGCAATGAATGCTGTAAGGAATAACCACACCAGGGTTACTTGAATTAACCAATTCGTATGACTGTAAGGGCATTGTTAAAACAATTCCGTCATTAAAATAGCCGTTCGCTGTAATATCAAATGACGTTGTCGATGTTATTCTTTTGCCAATTGTGTCGTAGACTGGCGTCATGACACCATCTCCACTTACAAAAACACTGTCGAGTTGAACAGGCTGATAATCAAATGAAAACAACATCACTTCATTGATGTTGCGATAAGTCATAATGCCGTCATTTTCATAGTAGTAACGAATATTTACCGGCACTGAAGCTGAATATTGCCCCTCTGGTAGCCCACTTAATGCCGACACTATTTCACTTTCGTTAATATCGAAAATAGGTCTCAGGAAAATAAATGGGCTCGATTTTTGTTTATTAATTAATCGAACAGACGAAACACAGTTTGGACCTTCAACAGTCACAATCGGTAGTGACACTTCATCAAATGAGCACCCACCACCTACCGTATTCGCTGACTGGGCAAATTCAATTCCAGTAGTATTGTATTGAACGCCCGATATATCGATCGATATTGACGGTGAAGTATTCCCATTTCCCCCAATTAAAGTCATCTCTGTTGGAGGTGTACCCGAAAATGTCGCGGCCGCCCAAGCTTCTGAAGCCTGCAACATAGGAGGAGTTTCCCACGTACTTGGCAGCATTTTACCATTGTAACGTGTCACATTGTCCCAACGAACACCACCAGCCTTCACTTCCGCGCGAACTTCAAACGCAGCTTGAGCCATGCTTGTCGTCATTAATGCAATAAACGCTACAATATATAGGATAGGTCTAGGCATTATATTTTACCTCTCGTCACCATTTCTTTCTTTGAATAGCTTCTGTCGTGAGATGTCACGGTAATGGTCAACTCGTTATTTCGCATAGTTTCGGTTAAAGGGAACGTCTTATTCCTTCCCAATACAACCGTAAATTTTTGTTTGCATTGGGCTTTGTTTTCAGCAACACATGCATCTACAAAAAAATTGAGCATGGTATTACTTTTATTTTCGACTCTAAGGCTATCACCGTTGTTGGTTAATTCGTAAGAATAATTCGGTTGTGTTGTAGGAATAATATAAACAGGTGCGAATCCGTAATTAATTTCCACACCACTCACTACTTCACCAGGTCTGTATTTACTTGGAGAAAAAGACAGCATAAACATCAAATCTTTTGAATTATCGCATGCAGCGTTGTGGCATAAACTACGTATGCCAATGTCTTTCTCTTCACCAGGGTTCAAAACTACCTTCTGGTGCGTTAATGACACCTTCCAATCGTTTAAGTTGTCTCTTGTATATTGTTTTTTTTCTACCTGTTCTCCATCAATAATATTTATTTCATCCACCTTTGCTTGGATAAAAATTGGGTGAGACTCGTCGTTGGTTAACGTAACGATACCGTTCCCTTTATCATCAGAGACAATAACCATTTTATCTACCGTAAAAGCTTGTACACTTATAGATAACAATATAGCGGTGAGTGATACTAAATTTAGTAGAACTTTATTGGATTTCATTTCCCACTCCTTAATTAACTTGTGCGACTGGGTATGTAATGGCGTTGGTGCGATAAAGTCGCTTTGCCAACAGTTTTAACTGATCGATATCTCTTTTATGAAGCGCTATTGTTTCCGCCATGTTTATAGATTCATGCGCTATATAAATTGCCTTAAACGAACCCACTTCTTTCTGAATAATTCGATAACCGTGTGACTCGAGCTTTTTAAGCGCTTTATTCAGTTCAATCGAGCTTTCGTATGCACCTAAATACATCGCTTGTAGTCGTTCATCTGCATCAATCAAATCTATCTGCTTTTCTTGAGCTATTGGCAAACAATAGTTTTGACCAAAGTTCATCTGATTTGTTGAAGTAAATTCATAAGGCAGTAAGCATTGGCTTTCTTTCGCTGACAATTCAAAGTTCATGCCTTCCAATACGGTTACTCTATAAACACCGTCGGCCATTTCATTGACTTCAATACAACCTTCTCCATGACACTCCACTTCTGTAATCGGCTGTTCTGATATGTCATTAAAGGCGCTGACAAACGAAACGACGCGACTAACTCTTGGCTCAATAGAAGCAACCGTACCTGGGTGTGTAAACACGGTTACGTTACTATCACCAGAGTTGTAAAGATCAACGCTCTCTGAATCAAATTTCGCACGATATTGACTATAGTCTTCCAAAGGCACAATTGTTTCATCGTTATATACGATGAACTTACTGTTGTTTCGCCCTTCTTTTTTAAGAGAGAAGTAACCTTTTTCATCAAACGTCTGCTCTGTATTCTGCGACTGATGAATATCGACAAGCGTATAAGACATTGCCGCTTTATCGGTAATATAAACGCCGTCTGTCGTCACGATTTGAGTGCTAGACAAGCCAGCATTGATACCACTCGTGCCATTGGTGGACGTATGGGCGGAGGCATTCATTCGAGCGTATTTAGTCGTGCCACTGGTCGCCAATAACGCATCTTGATACATATCATCCTGTTGTCGATCGTAGGTGTTACTCACCTCAAGCGACGTATTAAAGGAGTCTGAGTCAATTAACTGATTTCGTCTTACTGTTGTTTTAAATTGATTAATGTCATCACTATCACTCGTCAGGCCCATGATAGTTTCTACTGTGTCTGACAACGGGACACTCCATAACAAATTAACTGATATGTCGTCCGTCGCCTCAGAGTAATCGACGTTAATATTAACTCGCGAATCTAAAACTGTGGGCGTGCTGTAACCAACGGAAATAAACTGCTGTTCCTGTTCATCCGAGTTACCTAAATTGTCTAACTGCTTGTCGTTATTAAGCGAGTAAACCGCATACATAGATTGTCCACCGCGGAAGCTGTACGAAGAATTCAACGATAGACGTGAATAATCGGCATATCCGTACATATAAGAAGCAACTGGATCACCAAGTTCATTATCGAGAGACTCATAAGATAGACTTAAATAAGGGATACCGATATTAGCATTAAAGTGAGATGCGTCTTCGAATTGGCTGTACACAGCTTCAGTACTCAAATCCCAATCAATCAGATTGTATGCACCACCAACGGTGTACATAGTGCCACTGTCCGTGACCAAGCCGCCCAAGCCTACTTGCAACGAACGGGTGAGTTGGTAGTTAGCTAATGCCTTGCCATAAACATCGTCTTCAATATTTTGAATGCCATGTTCCGTGTAGTCGTAATGGCTTCCTGAAAACATACCCGCAGTGGCAACGAAATCCACTTCCCCCTGAGTCAGAGAGTCACCTTTGGTGTTATATACTTGATAAGTCTGGGTATTAACAACTTGCCCACCACTTGTCACCTCAAGTACAGCTTCATAGCGACCAGATGGTAACTTGCTGTAAGGAATTGAGTTCTGCCCTTCTGGTACGTTATCTTGAAAAATCAATCGACCATCACGAAGAACTTGTACACCGCCACTTGTTGGCGCATAAAAGCTCAATACTTTGTCGTTATTATGTCCGCCTACGAGCAACTTTTTAGAGGTACCTACCGTGAGCGAGTTTTGAGCAACTCGAGCGGTGTTATTCAGGAAGTCAGTTGAGTTAACCTCTGGCTCAAATTCAAAATGACCCGCTTTTATTGAGTAAGAATCGATATCTAAATGATATGCCGCTTCATACAATTCAGAACCGTTATCACTGTTGTTGGCATTGAAATCAGTTTTGAGGTATCCGTAAGGTAGCCCCAGTGTCGTTTCATTATTTAAAGAAACGATTGAGTCTTGATCTTGATATTCACTCACGTACAGATCAAATGAATTGATTAACCCATTGTGTTGACTCAGAGACGAGTGGTATACCAGTTCTTCATCGAGATTCGAGTATGACAACACCTGTGGAGATACAAAAAGATAGACTTCTTGATCGTTATAGTTATGAACGATCTCAAACGTTTCTGGGTACAACTCACACTCATCGAGCTTACCTAAACACTCAGACTGATCTTGTATGCCAACCATTAATTGATCTATGATCTTCTGCTGGTACTCAGCCGACACTGTATTATCATTTAAATAGTCAGATACCTGTGCGATCGCTTTTTTATTATTCGAGTCTAATTTTAACGTGTTAAACGACGTTAAAAATGGGATCGGTGAAGTAAGGGAACCATCTAAGTTACGTATACGGACTGTTGACTCTTTCAATTCAAACAGTTCTTCAAAACCTTCAAGAACATTTTGACTATAACTTGAATACGAATACACAGGCAATAACACTAAAATTGCCATTGTTATGAGTTTGAACCTGAACATTATATATCTACCTCTATATTGAACTCTATCTCACCATTACACCTCTCCGCTTGGCCCGCTGTGATGATATCTTTAAATGACTGAAAACTTAATATAATGTCATGCTCACTATACTTATTGTCGCCATCATTTAAATTGAAATTTGAAAAAGAGACGGATTCACCCTCTGACAAACTTTTCCCGTCAATCGTTAATGTAACGAAATCATCCTGAACATTGCTCACTCCAGAGTAGTCCGTACAAATTGACGTATTTTTTGTTAACGTTGAAATATAAGGAATATCCGAAGACTCAAAAGGTATATCTGTTTCAATTCTTAATGTGGTATTAACATCATCAAATTTTGTTTTGTCTTGATTTGACGTCAACTCCAGAACTGCCGGAATAAATTCAACAGAATTAATTGAATTTGTATAAAGTTTGCCTACATCGAGGCTCGTAGTAATGTAAAGCACTTTGAAATCGGCGTTGGCATTCATACTCATGAAAGCCAATAGTATTAAAACTTTTTTCATATTGACTACCATCGTAGAGAAATAAGGCTCGTAATTACTACGAGCCTTTGAATCGGGAATTTTCTACAAATTAAACAAGGTCAGCCATAACCGTTACTGATGCTTGAACAGTAGTTCCACCTACTTCAGATTCAGGTAATACAGCAGTCTGCTTAACTTTAGTTGAAATAGTTTCTTCACCAGAAACAACATCACCAACGGCTACTGGTGCACCATTTACATTAATCTCAACAGCTTGAGATGGGTTTGCCACACCGTCAAAAGCTACTGATGCATCAACTAGAGTCCAGTTAGCTGAAGCTAATGCACCAACAACAGGAGTAACAGCATCACCATCATTTAAGTGAGACTCAAGTACGATAGTATCTGATTCAAACACACCGTCTGAGCTTGGAGTGATAGTACCGTTAAGCGCTGTTGTATCACCTCCTAGGCCAGTGATGATAAGTGCAT
Source organism: Vibrio sp. 10N.261.54.A5 (assembly GCF_041471145.1). Lineage (NCBI taxonomy): Bacteria > Pseudomonadati > Pseudomonadota > Gammaproteobacteria > Vibrionales > Vibrionaceae > Vibrio > Vibrio sp. 10N.261.54.A5. Next base: position 43,096 of record NZ_JBFRNU010000037.1, read on the forward strand.
CTGATGCGCTAGTTGTTGGAACAACGCCGTTCCATATAACAGTAGCATTTGAAGATGCGTTAGCACCTGCACTTACTGCCATACCCATAAGAAGAACTGATGCTAGTGCGCTTTTTTTGAAGTTAAACATTTTACTTTCCTTTAAAGATTAAATATTTCATAAATTAGTAATCCCGCTCCTGCGTTTAAATTTGTTAACGCTCATCGGTGACAGGACGAAATAAATTATGCGGAACACTGGAAAAGAAATATTGGGCATTTGAAAATTCCATTTGCCGAAAATGCCGATTCGATAAAACCATCAACAGTAAAGCTAGTAATACCTACCTTCGTTTTATCTACATCTATAATAAAAACCTGCCCGATAAGCTATAGTTTAAATTCTAATAAAAGAAGATTGAATTACATAAGCAATCGAACAATACTTACCATAATAGAGATTATCGAGGACAAAGAATGCCACTCACGTTTGCACACTTCTTAGAACAAGCCAGAAAGGAGCGAGGTTTAACACAGCAGGAGATGCTTGAGTTACTGCTTGAGGCCGACCCGACATTGTCTAAGCTCGACCTCAGGGCAAGATTACGAAGCCCCTTGCCCTGCAAGGACTTGCGAAAGGTAAGCGTTATTGCGGTTCGCTTTTTTCTGCTTTCTTTTGATCCCTGCTTTGAAGCTGATTTCTTCCGTCAGCAGATTTAAAGCTATATGTCTTATAACTGCTAAATTCTCACCGGCTTGCTCTCGACGTATCCGACATTCATCTTCTTTAAAACCAACGTCTAATCGCCAGTGCATCTGATTTTCAATGCTCCAATGTGCT
>NZ_JBFRNU010000038.1:0-55115 GCF_041471145.1 Vibrio sp. 10N.261.54.A5
ATGTATTACTAATTGATATTATTAAATAATGTTATGCTACTCATCTAACCTCTTTTATTAAAACAGGGTATTTGATGGATTGGGAAAGCATCTTTAAAATTTCGACAGGTTTCTTAGCCTCTGTTGGGTCTGCGGGCGTCATTATTTTTGGTTTGTCGAGTTGGCTAGGAAAGGTTTGGGCTCAAAGGATCTTAGACGAAGAAAGACATAAACTTGCTGAGGATCTAGAAGCTACGAAGGTAGATTTGGATCAGGCTAAAAACAAACTAATTAATCTCCATACAGACAAAACCGTTATATACCGTATGGTCATGGATACGGTATCTGAAATGCTTGCTGCGTTTGATGCCCATTACTCTAGAACGTTATCCCCAGAAGAGGCTAAACATGCTCTCGAAAGTTTTAATAAAGATCGTTTGAAGCTCTATGGTTATCTCGGAATGTTAGCTCCTCAAGGGGTAATGGACGCACAGGATAAGCTTATTGATCATCTATTATTAGTTTCTCATGGCAAATCAAACTATGAATGGATAGAGATTCGGCAGCTTGCATTATTGTTGATTAATGAAATTCGTAAAGATATTGGTATAGACACAAGCCCTATTAGTTACAACGGTATATTGTAAAACGTATTTTTTTGTTTGTTGTTGCTCGTTGGTTGAACACTCTTTCCAAACCTAGCTTGACCTGCATCAGCGACTTGCTGCTTTCTCGTCCTACAATCCCCACTATTGCTCATAGTATTGGTTTTATGAGGCTGCTCTATGATATATTTCTCGGCCAAGTGTATTACAGACGAAGGCTAGCAATGTCTATCAACCTTTCACTCCTTCCACCCAGCGAGAAAAATAAAATCGAACTGGATAAGCAAGCATCGTTTCTTGTATGGAAACTGAAGCAAGCGAAATGTGGCCCTGAAGCCATTGTTGAAGAAGCAATGAAGCTAGGTGACCCAGAAGAAAAGGCTTGGTTTGATCAGTCTGTAGAAAAATACAAACGGGTAATGGGTGTCGCATAAACGCAGACAAACCTTGCCCAGCAGTGCTGTAGAATTGAAATGACACAGTAATTTGCTAGAATTTGCACCGTTAATTGAATCAGAGAGAAGATCCCGATGGGAAGAAGTTTTGAAGTGCGCAAGGCCTCAATGGCGAAAACTGCAGGCGCAAAAATTAAAGTTTATTCTAAATACGGTAAAGAGATTTACGTACTGGCTAAGAACGGCAGCTCTGACCCAGACATGAACCTACCTCTTAAGCACCTGATTGCTAAAGCGAAGAAAGACCAAGTACCAGCACACGTTATCGAAAAAGCGATCGATAAAGCGAACGGCGGCGGCGGTGAAGACTTCCAACCAGCTCGCTACGAAGGTTTTGGCCCAGGTGGCACAAGCGTAATCGTTGACTGTCTAACTGACAACGGCAACCGTACTTTCCAAGACGTTCGCCAATGTTTCGTTAAGACTGGCGCGAAAATCGGTGTTGAAGGTACTGTTTCTCACATGTTCGCTCACCAAGCTGTATTCCAGTTCAAAGGCGAAGATGACGAGATCATCCTAGAAACGCTTATGATGGAAGACGTAGACGTGACTGACGTTGAGCTAGAAGACGGTGTAATCACTGTATTCGCTCCAACGACTGAGTTCTTCAAAACGAAGACTGCACTAAACACTGCGTTCCCAGAGCTAACGCTAGACGTTGAGGAAATCACTTTCGTTCCTCAAACAACTACGCCAGTAGCTGAAGAAGATTCTGAGAAATTCCAGAAGTTCTTAGACATGCTTGACGACTGTGATGACGTTCAGCAGGTTTACCACAACGCTGAGCTGTAATCTTTACAGTAACAAAAGTTATTAAAAAACCGAGCCTAGTGCTCGGTTTTTTTATGAACGTTATACCTGATTTTCCTTGATCATCGTTCCATAATGTACGGCTGACAAAGCGTTCTCTGGTCGCGATTTATCGCTGAACTTCATTATATTGTTCGTCTTATCCCGACATGAATCTGATTTAAGTACTCCCTGAGTATCATCGGGGTGATCGCCAAGCGTATTTAGTGTACAAAGAAAGAAAATATCAGCCAAAGGCTTTGACCCTGCTTATTGATGCATTGATTGAGAGTGTTCGATCTTTTCATAGCGATGGTTTGGTCAAATAAAAGGAGAAAGAAATGAAAGTAAGTTTTATCGGGCTAGGCGTTATGGGTTTCCCTATGGCAGGCCATCTAGTCAAAGCCGGTTTTGAAGTAACGGTATTTAACCGCACTCACAGTAAAGCGCTAGACTGGGCTGATAAACACCAAGGTAAAGCGGCAGAATCTGTGGCTGAATGTGTAGCGGAAGCTGACGTGGTATTGGTTTGTGTGGGTAACGATGACGACGTACGCAGCATGACAACCAGCGAAACAGGCGCATTGGCAGCGATGAAGCCAAACGCGATTCTTGTCGATCACACTACAACGTCTGCAGTTCTGTCTGAAGAGCTTGAAGTGGCAGCGAAGCAAGCCGGTATTCGCTTTATGGATGCACCTGTATCTGGTGGCCAAGCGGGCGCAGAAAATGGCGTGCTAACCATCATGTGTGGTGGCGAACAAGCGCTTTTCAACGACCTTCAACCTGTGTTCGAAGCTTACGGTAAGTCGTCAGTTCTTATGGGTAAAGTCGGCCAAGGCCAACGCGCGAAAATGGTTAACCAGATCTGCATTGCAGGAGTGTTGAATGGCTTATCTGAAGGCTTAGTGCTTGCTGAAAAATCAGGTTTGGATATCCCAACTCTGGTTGATTGCCTTAAAAACGGCGCTGCTGGCTCATGGCAGATGGAAAACCGTGCTACCACAATGGCACAAGACAAGTTCGATTTTGGCTTTGCAATTGATTGGATGATCAAAGACTTAGGTTTCTGTCTAGATGAAGCTGAGCGCCAAGGCATCCAGCTTCCACTGACTGAAAAGACCAACAACGCCTACAAGGCACTGTCTGCCGAAGGACAAGGCCGCATGGATACATCAGTATTGATGAAAGCCGTGGTTGAAGAGACAAAGAAGTAGAAAGATCGAAGTAATAGGAACTTCGTTTAGATAACTAAAAATAGCCGCGGATTAGCGGCTATTTTTTGGTTTGAGCTCTGCCGAGTGCGTTAATCCAAAATAAATCCCCTCCTAGCCTCCCCTTGATTCATATGTAGATCCCTTGCTGATCGTGGAGAGGGGAGGAATAGAACATCGATCGTTAAAAGTGTCGATATATGTTCAGTGCTAAAGAAAGTTCTCCCCCTCTGCTAAAGATCTAGAGATATTGATGAACCCAGATTGAGGGGGAGTTAGAGGGGGAGGTAACTATGGCTAATTATGCGAATAGTGTTCGTCTAGTTCCTATAAGGTTGAGACCCCACTCACACCGCCTCTCAACCATTCACTCCTCATTATTACCATTCGTCGCATTGGTAAAACTGCGCGACAAATTCTAGTTAACCTTTCAACGTCAACATTTGAAAGGGATTAGAAATTATGACTACTTCACACTCATTTAATTCAGGCTCTACCGCTTCTCTGCTTAAGCGTTCATTACTGATTGCACTTGTTTCATTCGCACCCACTTTGGTGCAGGCCAACCCGAGTTCAGACGTGCTCGATATCTATAACCAAGCCGCGCAAGGCAATGAAGATTTGGTTGAGGTGGCGTATGAACGCCTTAACGAAACCTTACAACAAGACGGAGCGACACCACTGACCTTGGTTTACCTCGGAAGCACAGAAACCCTGATGGGGCGTGATGCGTTCTTACCTTGGAACAAGATGAAGTATGTGGAGAAAGGCTTATCAACCATTGATAAATCACTGGTGCTGCTTAAAGACGAAGACCAACCGATTCATGAGCAACCTCGTGTTCAAGGGCTGCCAGATTCTTACCTAACTCGCGCAATGGCCGCCGTTACTTACACCTCTCTGCCAGACATGTTTAACCATTTCGATCGTGGTTATGACTTGTTCCTCTCGTTACTCGCGGAAGATGATTTCCAACAACAACATTTCGCTGCGACCTCGTGGATTTACCGTTACGCCATTACCGCATCGATTCGTGCTGAAGACTTGGAGCAAGCACAGGTGTGGCTTGAAAAAATGGAAAACACCGATGCAGGCAACATCGAGACAATGACGGCTAAAGCCCTAATAGCGAAAGCCAAATAACAGCTGCGAATGCTAAATAGCGGTTTACTCAAGCTCATTAACAACTGCGAACGCTTAAAAATTATGGGTCAGCGGAGGACAACGAAATGATTGAATTTAAAGATATCGGCAAAGCATATGTCACGGGCGGTCAACGTGTTGATGCATTAAACGGGGTCGATGGACATATCCAACGTGGTGAAATGGTGGCGTTATGTGGGCCATCAGGTTCTGGCAAAAGCACACTTTTGAATATTCTTGGATTGTTGGATATGGATTACCGAGGCGAGATCAATATTGATGGAAAAGCGTATCCGACAGAGCAAATCGCCGCTTCACGTTTTCGTCGTCAGTCGTTGGGTTTTGTCTTTCAGCGCTTCAATCTGGTTCCTGTTATGACAGCGCTTGAAAACGTCGCTTACCCATTGATGTTGAACCAATGCTCGAAACAAGAGCAACAGGCCAGAGCACAACATATGCTGGAGCGTGTTGGATTGGGGGATTACGTTCATCATCGCCCAGACAACCTTTCAGGCGGCCAACAGCAACGTGTTGCGATAGCTAGAGCCCTTATCCATAACCCAAGCTTGGTGATTGCCGATGAGCCGACCGCTAGCTTAGACAGCCACACCGCCAACCTTGTGATCGACATTATGAAAGAGCTCGGCCACGAAATGGGCACGACTTTTATCGTCGCAACGCACGACCCAAGAATGGCGCAGCGCTGCGATCGAGTGATTGAACTTATCGACGGCCAACTGGCGCCACAAGTCACAGCAACGGAGGCTATCTCATGGGCAAGTTAACACAAAGAATGAGCACGCTTTTACTTCCAACTTCGATGCGTTTGGCTTGGCTTAACTTATTAAGAAACGGTCGTCGTAGTTTGCTTTCGGTGTTGATTATCGCGATTGCGGTTTTCGCACTCACCAGTGCCGGTGGTTACGGACTTTATACCTACGAATCTTTGAGAGAATCGACCGCGCGCGATACTGGTCATCTTACTTTGAGCACACCGGGTTATTTTGAGCAAGATGAAGACATGCCGCTGAGCAATGGTCTCGATAATGTTCAAGCGCTAACCAAGAGCATCATTGGCGATAGTGATGTGCGTGGTGTGCAGCCGCGAGTCTATTTTAGTGGCTTGGTTTCTAATGGCAGTAAGTCGACCATTTTTATGGGAACGGGCGTTAATGAGCGTGAGTTCGACATGAAAGGACCTTTCCTTGACGTGCGCAGCGGTCAAACCCTCTCGGATGTGAAATCACCAAGATACGACAGCCAAGAGCCACAAGTGATGCTCGGAACCGACCTTGCTCGTAACCTCAAAGTGGCCGTTGGTGATTGGGTAACTCTGCTTGCCACTACCAGTGATGGCGCTCTCAACGCTTTCGATTTTAAGGTTCAGGGTATCTACTCGACTGGTGTTCCTGAGCTAGACAAACGTCAGTTATACGTACACATCACCACTGCCCAAGAGCTTTTGGCTTCAGATAAAGTCAGCACCTTGTCGGTATTTCTTTTTGAAACCAACGAGACTTCTACGGTTCAACAACGTATCCAATTGGCTTTGGATAAGCAAGTTGGTCAACAAGGCTCAGATATTGAGATCACCCCATGGCAAGATCGCGCGTTTTTCTACACCAAGGTTAAAGACCTTTACGACCGTATCTTCGGCATCATGGGCGCAGTGATGGCATTGGTAGTGTTTGTGTCTCTGTTCAACACCATGACCATGTCGGTGACGGAACGCACTCGTGAAATCGGCACCTTATCGGCACTCGGCAGTTACCCATCTGAAATCGTGGCGGGTTTTCTAAAAGAGGCGGGCTTACTGGCGGTGATTGGCAGTGCGATAGGCGCACTAGTGAGTGGTTTAGTGTCGGTGTTGTTGCTGGTGATTGATGTGCAAATGCCACCACCTCCGGGAAGAACCGAAGGTTACCCACTCAACATTTACTTCTCATTAGAATTGGTTGGTTACGCCACTTTAGGTGTGCTGACGATCTGTTTGCTGGCTGCTTATTTCTCTGCTCGCAAAGGCGTAAATAAGCCAATCACGGAGGCGCTGGTTTATGTATAAATTTACTCGTTCACTCACTGCTTTAGGTTCTGCGTTTGTCTTGGCTCTAGCATCAGCACCAAGCTGGGCTATCGATTCACAGCAAGTTACCGAGATGATTGCTAAGGCAGACAGCTACCGTTTGAACAGCGAACAGGCATCAAAAGTGGTATCTCTGGTCGCGCTATATCAAGACGAGCAACTAGACAAAACCCGCGAATACAACGTCTACACAAGACCAAACCGAGAGTCGCTGGTCGTGTTCAAGTCGGCGGTCGAGGCGGGTCAAAAGATGCTGATGATAGAAGATAACTATTGGTTGTTGATGCCGAAATCTCGTCGCCCAATTCGTATCACACCGATGCAAAAACTGCTTGGCGAAGCTTCGGTCGGGGACATCTCAACGCTGACGTGGAGCGAAGATTACCAAGGTGAATGGGTTGCCGTGCAACAGGTTGAGATGCCGACAGGCGAGACACTTGATACCCATCACCTAAAGCTCGCTGCGAAAACCAAGGGTGCCAGCTATCAATCGATAGATCTGTGGTTAACGGCTGACCGAGCGTTTCCAGTTAAAGCGGATCTGTATCTGCGTTCAGGAAAGCTGGCGAAACAAGCGTGGTTTGCTGAAGGCGTGCGTGATGGACTGCCAACAGTGGTGTCGATGACCTTGCTCGATAAGATTCAGCCGAGTAAGAAAACCGTGATTGAGTATCGCGAAGTGATTGAACAAAGCTTGGAAGACAAATATTACAACCCTGCCTACCTATCGCGTAACAGCGTGTCTGGGCTGTAGGTGGACGTCATGAAAGCTTCCAATCGCCGATTCCACATCAAGTCTTCAATCGCTACTTTGCTTGCCTTGTTTTGTGTGAGTAACACGATTCAAGCGGACGATCTGAGCTTGGCGTGGGACTGGCAACTCAGTGCAGAAGCCATCGAATCGAGAGAATCGCCATTCAGCCCTTTACCATCTGATAATCGTCAGTCATTCAATGGCTTGCTGGATCTTGAGGTTGGATATGGCAATTGGCTTGGTCTGTTCGCAGTGAAAGCCAACGATATTCTAAGCAATAACCCTCAACAACAAGACGCGAGCTTTGAGTCTGAATTCATTGTGCGTGAGTTGTTTTGGCAAGGTGGTATTGAACTGTCGAATTCAGTAATCGGTGACCACTACCTCGATGTCACGCTTGGCAAGGTTCGTTTGGATTGGGGCGTGGGTTATGGCTATCGACCGTTAGACATCATCAAGCCGTATAGACAAAACCCAGTAGGTATTGTCGCAGAGGAGGGAGCGGGTGTGGCCTCGGCGTCACTGTTCGATATGACGGGCGAGTGGACACTGCTTTACAGTGATTCTTCGTGGACTTCTCAAGACGTAAATGAATTCGAAAAGCAGAACCAGCAACAAGGATTTGGGTTACGTCGTTACAATCTTGTAGGTGATCACGAGTATCAGTGGGTCGCTTATTACGACGATGTACGTCACGGCTTGCTTGGGGCGAGTTTAGTGTCGGTGTTGAACCTCGCTTGGGAGTTTCATGGCTCGGTGGTCTATCAACGACAAAGCCTTGGCTACAGTCAGCCTAACTTACTGCTTAAACCGGTTTATCTTGAAGAGCAGGGCGAGGCTTATCAAGCGTTAGCAGGATTAACGTGGGCCAATGACACCGGCCACAATGTGGTGCTGGAATACTGGTTTGATAGCCGAGCGTGGAGTCATTCTGAGTGGCAAAGCGCGATAGAAAGTGCAGAGTCTTTGTCGGTTAATCCGATGACATCTTCGTTGGCAGGTTCTTACGCTCAAGGTTATCAACACGCCAATTTGGTTCAACACAACATCATGTTTCATTGGTCTTTGGATTCGACACATGGTTGGCTTGAAGATATCACGCCAACATTCGATGTGATGTTGTCTCCTCAAGATGGCGGTTTTATTGCGACTCAGTGGCTCAATTATCAGGCTTTAGATAATGGCGATTCATCGTTGGATTTGGAACTTGCAGCACGCTTTCTAGGCGGTAAAAGTGATTCTGCTTACGCCAGCTTACCCGATAGTCATATGATTCTCTTAAATATCAAAGGACGATTTTAATGGACACTTCTTCAAACAGTCGCTTTTCATGGATTAAAAGCTTCGCGTTCACTACGCTATTTTGCGTTCTTATTGCAATTACAACCAATACGATTTGGGGAGGCGGGTTTACGCTTAACTTGGCCATCAGCTTCGGCTTTGGCTACAGCGCAGTTGGCTCTTCGTTTGTGTTGGTTGAACTATTCAAAAGGAAATCAAAGGCATTTGATGTAGGGGTATCAATGGTGATTGCAATGACCCTTGGTACCTTGAATGCACACTATTGGTTGAACGGCTTTTTCGGCTCTAACCTTTCCGATCTTAAGTCTGTGATTCTGCTTGGTGTGATCTTTTGTTCCGTTTGTTATTACTATTTCTACACAAGAGAGCAGCAGCTACGTGCCGATAATGAATTAGAGGTGGCGAAGCGTCGCCAATCTGATCAAGAAAAGGTCGTTGTACTTAGCCAGTTAAAACAGCTGCAAAGCCAAATTGAGCCGCACTTCCTGTTCAACACGCTTGCGACCATCAATGTATTGATTGAGAGTGACAGCGCGAAAGCCAAGTTGATGCTCGAAAAACTGACTGACTTATTGCGTGTAACTCTGAAAAACAGCCGCACTGAACAATCGACCATCGCACAAGAGGTCGACTTGTTAGACGCTTATCTTAATATCCAAAAGATACGTTTGGGTGAGCGCTTAACGTTCTCGATTGAAACACACGAGATTAGCGATTTGCAGGTGATTCCACCGTTCTTGATTCAACCTTTGGTCGAGAATGCACTCACGCACGGCATCGAGCCCAAAGCCGCTGGTGGCCAAGTGAATATTCGTATTACTCAACAAGCACAGCAGCTAAAAATTGAAGTGGCTGATAATGGCGCTGGGTTGAAAACGCCTTCTGCGAATACGGGTCACGGTGTTGGGTTAAGCAATATTCGTCAAAGAATCGAAACCCTGTATGGTGATAAGGCGAGCCTAACGATTACTGAACACGCTGAAGGCGGGGTAGTCTCGACGATCTTGTTACCGTTGACTGAGGCAGCCGCCTAGAATTACAGATCAGAAAACACCGAACAGTGACGCAAAATAGACGATTTACAGTGTGAATTTAAAGGACTAACCATGAACAACCCAACAGTACAGCCGAGCGTAACGGCGATAATCGCAGACGATGAAGCACTGTTAAGGCACCACTTAGACAAGAGCCTTGCTGAGGTTTGGCCGGAGTTAGAAATCGTCAGTAAAGCACAAAACGGTTTGGAGGCGATGGAGAGTATTCAGCAGCTTAAGCCCGACGTGGCTTTTCTCGATATTCGTATGCCGGAACTGGATGGTATCTCTCTGGCGAAACAACTCAACAAGTTAGATTCACCGCCATTGATTGTGTTTATCACGGCTTATGACGAATACGCGGTCAAAGCTTTTGATCACAATGCGATGGACTACCTGCTTAAGCCAATCAATGAAGAGCGTTTACTGGCCACATGCCTGAAGGTGCAAGCGCGTCTGTCGAGCAATCAAACACAAACAGGTACCACGCCAGAACAGCCCGATATCACGGCGTTAATAGCTCAGCTTCAACAACTATCCCAGTCGACGTCACAGCAAACGCAGCCTCCTTATCTATCGGAGAAAAAGTATCTCACATGGCTCAAAGCCAGTGTAGGGGAAGACATTCACCTAATCGCCGTCGATGATGTCGCTTACTTCAAAGCAGAAGACAAGTACGTGTCTATATTTAAGAAGGGTCAAGGGGGATCGCTAGAGGAGTATATTCTTCGCGTGTCACTAAAAGAGTTGATAGCGCAACTCAATCCTGATGAGTTTTGGCAAATCCACCGTTCAGTGGTAGTGAAAGTGTCTGCTATCGATAAGGTGAAGAAAGGGCTCTCAGGTCAGATGTCGGCGTATGTGTCAGGGGAAAAGCTACCGATCAGCCGTGCCTCGCAAGCGTTGTTTAAGGGTATGTAGAGAACTGGCTGAAATTTATGTAGCTTATTGATTTTAAATAGATGTAGTTAGCGAGTCTAAAATCGATTTAATAGGCTCTTATCTAAATGCCTATTAAATGAGCACAGCGATCTTACATAACGATTGGTGATTTATAAAATAAAGATCCAGATCACAAAGATACTCATCAGGTTCAATATTAAATAATAATCGTTAGCTCAATCTGTATATTGTCGATGAATGACATTAAGAGGTTGTTATGAAAACATATTATTTAGCGACGGCTCTATGCCTCACCTTAGTTGGCTGTAGCTCAACATCAAAAACTACCGAAACGCCAATCCAGCCGGATCCGGCATGGACTTCAGGCCAACTAGAAAATGGCCTTACTTATCATGTTTATCCAGATCATGAAGAATCCGTATCTGTTCGTTTAATCGTGCACGCCGGTTCGATTCAAGAGACTTCTCAACAAGAAGGCTACGCGCACTTCTTGGAACACATGGCATTCAATGGCAGTAAAAACTTCTCTCAGAACGATGTGATTCGTCTATTCGAAGACGCAGGCGCTAGCTTTGGTGCTGATATTAATGCCTACACTTCTTATGAAGAGACGGTCTACCAGTTAGATTTGCCAGATAACATCCAATTGCAGTCTGCTTTGACGTGGATGCGTGACATTGGTGATGGCCTGGATCTATCAAGTTCAGAAGTCGAAAAAGAAAAAGGCGTGGTTCTTGGTGAGTTCCGTATGGCTCGCCTCGATGATAAGTCATTCGGAGATATATATTATGATTACTTCGTTGAAGGCGGCCCGTACGAATCGCAAGATGCATTAGGGACTAAATCGTCGATCGTGAATGCTACTCCTCAAGGCATCAGCAACTTTTATCAGACTTGGTATCAACCTCAAATAGTTGAGCTGGTCGTTTCTGGTGATGTGGACATCAAAACTGTGATTCCACTTATTGAAGAAAAGTTTTCTAGCTGGGAGCGTGGCGATACGCCGAGACCAGAGAAACAGAAAATGACCTCATTCAATGAAGATGATTATGTTGAGTACGCAGGAAGAGAAGCGCCAAGCATCACTCTGACGTTTAACCGAGGTTTAAATAGAGTTGAAAATCATGCTCAGCAGCATCAACGTTGGTTAGATGAAACCTCTCAACAGTTGATTCGACAACGATTAGAAGCAGTATTTAATGATGCCGCGCTGCCGACTCAATGGATAGCGTCTGATGGCTATCGAATGGGTGCTCTGCACTATTCGGCAATAAGTGTTGGGTTTCCGGCTGGAGACCGTGAAGTAATCCAACAAGATCTGCTTTCTACATTGGCGTCATTGCGTGATTTTGGTGTTTCGGAAACGGATATTGTTGGCGAACAGCACTACTACCAAGACTTGCTGGATAACATCGAGCATGACTGGGATAAAATGGATAGCGTTGAACACGCGAACTACAAAGCGAGTGCGTTAGTCACAGATCGAATCGTCCAATCACAGAAAGACTATCAAGTCAGCTTGGAAGCTTTCATTGATAACTTGAGCCTTGAAGTGATTAACGACAACATCAAGAATCTACTTTCTGATGATTACTTTATTGTTATTGGGATGGACGACAATGAAGACAGAACTGCGGTCATCAACTCTCTAGATAGCTTAAAAACCACGTATAGCGAGGCGGGAATTGCGCCGCTTGCGATTGGAACAGCCAGTGCCTTTGCTGTACCTAGCTCGCAAGGCGAGGTTGTACTTGCTGAACAAATGTCTATTGACCCATACATCCAAAAGTGGACGTTAAGCAATGGCATCGACATGTGGTACCTGCGTGATTATGAGGCAGGTGATGATGTTGGGGTGATGTACATGAGCCTCGGCGGAAAAGCCGCTTTGGATCCGAGCTTGTACCCAGCTGTTGAGGTTGCGTTACCTACCTTCGCTCGAAGTGGTGTCGGTGAGTTTACGGGCTCTGAGCTTTTAGCGTACTTTGATCGTGAAAATATTAGCGCCGATTCTTTCATTGGTAATACTCGTCATGGTATTGAATTTAATATCAATAAAGACGGACTTAAAGATACGTTTGCTGCGCTTTATACCTTCATAACTGCGCCTAAAATTGTTCCCGAGCAGTTAGAGGCAGTGAAACAGGAGTTTGTACAAGGTCAAGAATCTTTCTTGAGCAGCCCTGTCGGTCAGTTTGAGCGCGCAAGAAACCAGAATATCTATCGTCAAGACAGTGGCCACCTCTTTGTTGATAAAGAACGTGTTGAAGCGGTTTCTGTGGAAGACGTCGCTAATCTTCATCAGCAATTGTTTGGTCAAATGAGGCATAACCAATTGGTGATCGTGGGTGACATCGACCCAAGTGAATTAAAGCCTTTGGTTGAGCAATACTTGGCTTCGATTCCATTAGAAAAAGCTGAGGTTCCTGAATTTAAGGTGGCTTACAAGCAGCCATCTGAATCACGCATTGATTTAGCGATCAACAATGTGAATAGTGCAGAGTACATCTTACGAGTCATCTCTGAACCTGAAGCCGAAACCGACCAAGGCGTAACGGCAAAAGATATCTTCACGGAAAACTTGCTAGAACGACTGCTGGCGGCTCGTTTAGATGCTTATATTCGTGAAGAGTTGAGCTTAGATTACTCGCCATATACGTATTCAGCATCCGCAGATAGTGAGCTGAGTGGTGAATGGGTTATCGGGGCGATGGTAGCGCCGGAGAACGTTGACCAAGTCGAAGTGGCGATCGATAAAGTGATTGCAGACCTTTTACAAGGCGTCTCTGAAAAGGAAATGCACGCAGTCGTGAAACAGTTTGAAGCGGACTTCACCCCTCTCGAGATGAGCTCTATTGACCAAGCATGGTACCTGTCTCGTTATTTACTTCATGGTTACGATATTGAAGCTTTGTCTCAAGTTGAGCGAGTGGCGAGGTCGATTACTGTGGAAGACATGAATCAACTTGTCCAACGCATCTTTGGTGAAGATAGCCGTAAGGTTAAGAACATCATGCGTCCTAAAGCCTAAAGCCTAAAGCCAACAGAAAGAGACAGCTGAAAGCTAAGCGAGCACCGCTTGGCTTTCTTGTTTTTCTACTATTCATAACATCTATCCATCACCAGTTGTTAAGCCGTTTTAGATCTATGTAAATCTAAATTACGAGGGTGCTTAATCGGTTGCATCGAATCATTTTCTAAAAAAATGTTTTAAATCAAGACAGCGTTTCATTTGTATTGTAGATTGACGATCTACGAGAATGTTGTTTGGATATTAGATTGCTTAAACTGGGTACCCGATTAGTCTTAATGTTGTTTTTACTGAGCTTTGGCTTAGTGAATTCTAACGGCTATTCGTTTCCTTCTAAGCCATTTCAAATATACTCGGCTCAAGAGCAATCTTCACAAAACGATCTTTGTAAACAAGCCGCTACGGATAATCCGTCAAGCTACTTAGAGTGCGATAAGGCTCAGTTTGGCACTGTGCCTTCTGGTGACAGTTCTAACTATCACGACACCGAATCAAGCCTTCAAGCAGCAAACTTCAGACGTATGCTCAGTAACGAGCAAGAAAGCGTGGCCGATCTTGAACCTGCTTATCATCTACTGATCGACTTCTCTCCCCCTTCATTACTGGCTTCTCTGCTTTTCAACACACCGTTGTTGGATTCCAAGCAGCACTGGACCAGCATTGTGAGTTCTCCGTCCTCCCGGCTTGCTGGGTGGAAAGAGGGCAACATCCAATACTCGCATTTCCGAGAACTTCTTAGCTAATCGTTTGACCCTAAATTGGTCGTATCGATGGTCACTTGTGCCCGTTGAACTCGCCAATTAACCAAAACAAACATAGCGACATCAGCTTTAGCATCACTATCTTTCAATCAGCTTGTTCTGGTTGTGATTAGCCATTGCTCGTGTTCGCAAAACATTAGTTCAAAGAAGAGATCTTGACTGTGAAAAAACGCATTCAAAGAAAACAAATAAACCACTACTCAAAGTGGAAATACGTGGTGCTTATCGCCACTATCATCATCATGGTTCTGAGTGCTTTACCTTCTTGGTATGGCGAAAATGCATCGGTTCAAATTAACAACCGTTCTGAACAGACCATCGATGCGAGTCAAATTACCCAATACCTTGCGAGCGAAGGCATCCAAGCTAAATCGGCATTTCAAAAAGACAACCGTTTAGTCGTGATCTTGGAAGATGCAGAGCAACAAGCGAAAGCCAAAGAGGTTCTGAATGAGCGCCTATTGGATAACGCGACGGTTGCGCTAGCGATGGAGCCAGCAGCACCAAAATGGTTGACTGATATGGGCTTCGCGCCGATTCAGCTAGGTCTTGATTTACGTGGTGGTGTGCAGTTCCTGCTAGAAGTGGACATGGAACCGGTTTACCACGCACAAGCGCAATCTGTGGTCGATGAAATCACCAGCCAAGTGCGTTATGCACGCGGTAAAGTGGTGAACAACCAAGTTGAATTTAACTTCCGTACTGATGCCGATTTCGAAAAAGCACAAAAGCTGATTCGTGAAGAGTTCCCACAATGGCAACGTGACCGTTCAGATAAATCGCTAACGTTAACTCAGTCTGAAGAAGAGCAAAGAACGCTACGCAACCTAACGGTTCAACAAAACCTACAGATCATGCGCAGTCGTATTGAAGAGCTAGGCATCACTGAAGCATCGATTCAACGCCAAGGTGAAAGCCGTATCCGTATCGAATTACCGGGTGTACAAGACCCGGCAGCCGCGAAAGATGTGATTGGTGCTACGGCTTCATTAGCGTTCTACTCTGTGTACGACAACGCAACACGCAATACTCAAACTCTGAAAGATTCAGATGGCAATCGTGTTGTGGTTGCTCGTAAAGCGGTGCTGAGCGGTGAACACATTATCGATGCACGCAGTGGCATTGGTGAGATGGGCAGTGCAGAAGTAAACATCACGCTGGATTCTTCTGGTGGTAAGAAAATGTCTGAGTTTTCTCGCCATAACATCGGTAAGCCAATGGCGACCGTTTACAGCGAATACAGCCGTGACAGAGCCGGTAACAGCGAAAAAACCAGTGAAGTGATCAGTGTGGCGAACATCCAATCTCAACTGGGTAGCCGTTTCAGAATTACTGGTGCAGGCAGCATGGCAGAAGCACAAGAGCTTGCTCTACTGCTGCGTGCAGGTTCATTAACAGCGCCTGTTACCATCATTGAAGAGCGTACCATTGGCCCGTCTCTGGGGGCTGAAAACGTAACCAATGGCTTTGCTGCTTTGGCACTTGGCCTTGGTCTTACTCTCACGTTTATGGCGCTATGGTATCGCCGTCTTGGTTGGGTCGCGAACTGTGCATTGGTGGTTAACATGACCACGTTGTTTGGTTTGATTGCCTTGCTACCGGGTGCGGTATTAACTCTGCCGGGTATTGCGGGCTTGGTACTGACCGTCGGTATGGCGGTAGACACTAACGTGCTTATCTTCGAACGTATTCGAGACAAGATGAAAGAAGGGCGCAGCTTTGCTAGCTCTATCGATCGTGGTTTCGATAGCGCATTCTCGTCAATTTTCGATGCTAACGTCACCACTATGATCGTTGCTGTGGCTCTATACACAATCGGTAATGGACCGATTCAGGGCTTCGCTCTGACACTGGGCTTAGGTCTTCTAACCAGTATGTTCACGGGCATTTTTGCTTCACGAGCGATCATCAATTTGGTTTGGGGGCGTGACCAACGCCACGATGTAAGGATTTAAGCATGAGTACTTCAAAAATGACTATTTCAGACCGCTATTTTTCAAATAGCTATATTTCGGATAAGAATATGACTCGCCTTCGTAAGGTGATGTCTGCGATATCTATTGTGCTGTTCATGAGCTCTGTGATGCTGGTGGCGGTGAAAGGTTTTAACTGGGGTTTGGACTTCACAGGCGGTGTGGTTGCTGAGGTTCAGCTCTCTGATCAAGTAACCAAAGATGCGTTAAAAACAAAACTTGATACGGCTTTTCAACAAGACGTGCAAGTGGTTGGTATGGCAGAACAGGATCGCTGGACAATCCGTTACAGCCAACTGACAGACGCTCCACAGCCAAACTTAGTGGATGCTTTGTCTTCTGTGAGTGACCAAGTAAAAGTGCTTAACAGCAGCGTGGTTGGCCCTCAAGTCGGTCAAGACATGGTTGACCAAGGTGGCTTGGCGGTATTGGTGTGTTTCTTAATGATCATGCTGTACCTGAGTGTTCGTTTTGAATGGCGTTTAGCACTCGGCGCCCTTGCCGCGATCATCTATGACGTGACGCTTATCTTGGGTCTGTTCGCTTTTACTCAGTTCGAGTTCAACCTGACTGTGTTAGCGGCTGTGTTGGCGATTTTGGGTTACTCGTTGAATGACTCGATCATCATTGCCGACCGTGTTCGTGAAATGCTGCGTGGTAATCCAAATGGTGACACTGATAACCTGCTTAACGAATCGGTTAAAGCGACCTTCTCACGCACCATGGTGACTTCAGGCACAACGCTAATCACCGTATCAGCACTTTGGCTACTTGGCGGTGCTGCACTACAAGGATTCGCGATTGCACTGGTTGTAGGTATTGTCAGCGGTACGTGGTCTTCAGTGTCTGTCGGTATCACACTGCCTAAGTTACTTGGCCTACAGCCTTGTCACTACCAAGTGAAAGCGCCGGTAGAAGTTGAGGGTGAGTACCCTTAGGCTCTCTATTGGTTAACAGTATGGCTTAGTCAGTAACGTCAACAAGCCCCTCGTTTATAACAAAACGAGGGGCTTTATTTTTTATAAGAGTCAGACAGTTACAGAAAAGAGAGCCTATTTCAAAAAACGATGGATTGAGTAGGCAAGCCCTCATGATATGAAGTATGTTTAGATGACGTTCGTAGAAATGAGGCAAGGGAATGGAATATCGACATCAATGTCATGTAGGCGACCATGGTGATGCGCTAAAGCATCCAGTATTGAGTGCACTTGTTCAGTCATTAATGCAGCAACATTCACGCCTCAATGTTATCGACACCCACTCTGGTACCGGGTGTTATGACCTCACTACTGCACCAAGCAATCATGCTGGTGAGTTTGCTGAAGGGGTCGGGTACTTGTGGCGAAACAAGGCTTATCTTCCTCCGGCATTTGCTTCTTTTATGTCGGTGCTGGAATACTACAATCCGAATCAACTTATCTCTCTTTATCCGGGTTCTGCAGCCATCACCTACCAACAAGGCCGCAGCCAAGATAGCTTCTATTTTTCAGACATTCAGCAAGATGAAGCCGACCTATTACAAACCAACATTGAGAAGCTGCAACGCGATCTTGATGTCTCAAGTAAGCTCACCATTACCGCGGGCGATGGCTTGAAAGCACTGCGTGACGACATAGCAAAACACGACAACCATCACCTGATTGTTATCGATCCACCCTATGAAACCGATTCTGAATATCTCGCGGTGATCGATGCCTTGGTTAAGGCGTATCAACAGTCTGAGAAGGTATCAGCCCTCATTTGGTACCCGCTTTACACGGATGACAAGAGCTCACTGATTCTGAACCACTGCGTGACAGCGGTGAAAGATGGCTTGCTACCAAGTCCGATTAAGTCGGAGCTTCGCCTTCGAGATCCCAAGGGTGATGATCGCCTGATCGGCAGTGGTTTGTTGCTGTTCAATCCCCCACAAGGCATTGCGGGAACGGTCGCAGATACGCTCGATTATTTACACAGCCAACTCGCGACTAATGGTGAAGGTTACTGGCAAATGAGAAGCTTATAGATCTGATTTTTATGGGTTTTATGATGGTTTTCTAGACATCACTAACTAAACCACTGTTATCTATGTGGTTTAAATTGACCAAACGCTAACTTTTATCGATTGATTAATTGCAGTGAATCATTTAAAAATAGAATATCAATGCGCACAAGTGCATAATGGCTCATAAGTTAAATAATTAGTCCCAGATTAATATCAGATTGTGGTTTACCCCCTAAACTGCATTAGGCTCGCACTAGTCATGCGAGCCTTTCTTTTGCCTGAAGGAAAATCTAAGGCAGTTCTATCAATTTAAGATTCACTACAACACTGGATAATCGATGTAGCCTTTTTCGTTGCCGCCGAACAGAGTGGCGCCATCAAGATCGGATAGTTCACTGCCGTTTTGTAGGCGTGAAACGAGATCTGGATTCGCAACGAATGGGCGACCAAATGCGACAAGGTCGGCGTAGCCTTTGCTTAACACTTCTTCGGCGCGTTTTGGTGTGTAACTGCCAGCGACGATGATGGTGTTAGAGAACAACTCTCTTAGCTCAATTCGGAAGCTTTCAGGGATAACCGGTGCGTCATCCCAATCGGCTTCTGAAAGGTGCAAATAAGCGATGTCACGAGCTTGCAGTGCCTTTGATGCCTCTAGAATCGTTGGCACGATGTCTGGGCAGTTCATGTCTTTGAAGGTGATGAACGGGGCTAAACGAACGCCCACCTTATCAGCACCAATTGCTTCAATGACTGCATCCACCACTTCGATTAGAAAGCGAAGTCGGTTCTCGCGGCTACCACCGTAGTTGTCGGTGCGCTTGTTCGAATTAGTTCTTAAGAATTGATCGATAAGGTAGCCATTACCACCGTGGATTTCCACGCCATTGAACCCTGCCTCGACCGCTTTTTTTGCTGATTCAGTAAAATCTTGAACCACACGATCTATATCGGCTTGGGTCATTTCTCTTGGTTGAATGCAATCCACCATGTTGCCGTTTCCATTCTCATCAGAGATCCAAACCTGAGTTTCTACCGGAGCCAGTGCTGAAGGTGCAATCGGCAACTCGCCTTTTTGAAAGGTTGGATGAGACACGCGCCCCACATGCCATAGTTGGCAGAATATCGCTGCGCCTTGTTCTTTAGCGGCAGAGGTGACACCTTGCCAGCCTTTCACTTGTTCGCTTGTGTAAACGCCGGGTGTGAATGAGTACCCTTGAGAGTCATCTGAGATTTGTGTCGCTTCAGTGATGATGAGCCCTGCACTGGCACGTTGTTGGTAGTAAGTCGCCATCATTTCATTTGGCACGTTTCCAGGTTGGCTTGTGCGAGCGCGAGTCATGGGCGCCATAACCACACGGTTTTGTAGTTCTAGATCTTTGAGTTCTGCTGTTTCGAATAATTTGCTCATGGTATTTACCTTGTGTCGGTAATGTATTGATTGATTTAGCGTGCGGTGGTCACTATTTCGATTCCGCAGGGCTGAAGATAGAGTCGTTTTGTGGCTTTTCAGCTCGGTTGGCTTTCGCAATAAGCAACAAACCAATCACTGGGACAACAACGGCTGCGAATGGAATCATTCCTGCGCCTAGCTGGCTGTCGAGTACCATGCCGCCTAGGAAGCCACCGAAGGCATTCGCTAGGTTAAACGCTGAGATATTGGCGGTTGCTGCTAACTCTTGGCCTTCGCCACCGTGGTTCATCACTCGAAGTTGCATAGCGGGAACGTTCGCAAATGATGCAATACCAAAGACAAATGCAGCTGCAACGAATAGGATTTTGTTGTCTACCACTAGGCCTACCACAATCAGTGAAGCGATCATCGCGACTGCCCAATACATTGAAGCTTTGCCTAGATTTTTATCTGAAGAGCGACCGCCCAAGGTGTTACCGATAATTAAGCCGACACCCACAATCACTAAGATCCAAGTAACAGACTCTTGACCGTAACCCGTGATGTGCATGGCGATAGGCGCAAGGTAGCCGTAAAGCGTCATGAAGCCAGACCAAGCAAAAGCGGTGATCGCCAAGCTGATGAGAAGCATTGGATTTTTGAATGCCAACAGCTGAGTTTTGATGTCTTTCGCTTCGCTGTGACCTGAAGATTTTATTGACGTTAAGATTGAAATCATGGCGATGGTGCCAAGTGCTGCCACGGTAAAGAAAGTGGTGTGCCAACCGAATTGCAAGCTCACCCAAGTTCCTGCGGGAACCCCAAGAACGTTAGCGAGCGTTAAGCCAGCGAACATCTGACCAACAGCACGACCTGCCATTTTCTCAGACACTAAATTGGTCGCGACAACTGCACCTATGCCATAGAAAGGACCTTGCACTAAACCTGCGATAACGCGGCTTGCAAGTAGAAGTGGGTAGCTAGGAGCTAAGGCTGACAAGATATTGCCGATGATGAACAAAGCCATTAAGCCAATCAGTACCATCTTCTTGTTAAAACGTGCGAGGTAGATGGTTAAGATCGGGCCACCAATAACGATAGCCAATGCGTAAGCACTGATTAGGTAGCCGGCTTGACCTTCGGTGATCGAAAGGGATGTGGCAATTTGTGGAAGGATGCCTGCGATAACAAACTCAGCGGTGCCGATGGCAAAAGCTGCGAGTGTCAGTATCCAAACTTGGAATGGGATCTTTTCTTTATGGATCGCTTCTGGTTTCATAGTGAAATACCTGTGTTAATTCTTGTTTGTTAGGACGTTTAGATACACGCCCTAACGATTGTTCTTTGCTTATTTGCTTCTTTGCGAAGTGTTAGCCGAGTAGAGCACCGCCATCGATGTCGATGATTGACCCCGTTACGTATGGGTTGTTAATCGCGAATAGATAGCCCATTGCGATATCTTTAGCCTCTCCGACTTTGCCTGCTGGTAGGTTGTTTTTCGCGTTGTCGTACATGGTTGAGCGAGCTGAATCGTCCATGTTTTTGTAAGCCTCGGTCACCGTAAGGCCGGGGCTGACCGCGTTGACTCGAATCGGTGATAGCTCTTTGGCAAGTACCTTAGTTACGCTCTCTAGCGCGGCATTAATCGCGGTTTTTACGTAAGTACCAGCAACCACTTTGCGTGACAGCATGCCCGTGGTTAGCGTGATTGAGCCGTTTGGAGTCATGTAACGTGCGGCGTGCTTGGCTACGTTTAAGCTTCCCCAAAACTTGGTATCAAATGCTGCTTTTGCGTCTGCGATAGCAACGTCTGTCACTTTTCCTGCGGGGGCGTATGAACCCGCGGTTATCACCAAGTGATCAAATGCACCGATCGATTCGAAGTATTCACAAACCGATTTCTCATTGCTGATATCAACGCCGGTGTGTCGGCTGGCAATGTGTACTGTGTTGTTTTCGTTTCTCAATTTCATCGCGAGTGCTTTACCGATGCCTGATGTGCCACCAATGATGACGAAAGTGCGTTGCTCTTGATTAGTCGATTCGTTAGTCATGCTCTGAATTCCTGCGTTGTTCTGTTGATGTTTGTCATTATATTTATTCGACTAAATTTGATAATTGGTTAAAATATAAATTCATTATTCGGTTAATCTGAATAGTGTCGCTGAGTATTCAGATCGAGCATTAAGATCGAGAAGTAAGACGAAGAGACGGAAGCGAGAATCGTATGGATAAGTTTTCAGATATGGCGATGTTCGTGAGCATTGTTAAGCATCATGGGTTAGCTGCGGCTGGGCGCGAACTGGGTTTATCACCTGCGACCATGACAGCAAGGCTTCAAGCGCTGGAAGAGCGATATGGTGTGAAGTTGTTGAATCGAAGTACGCGCCATGTGTCTTTAACCGACTCTGGCGAGCTGTATCACAAGGCGTGTCTGGAGATATTGGATAATGTCAGTGAGGCCGAAAACCTGATCCAAAATGGCGTCAAAGAGGTCAAAGGTCCACTCAAAATCGCCGCGCCGAAAGACATCGGAAAGCAGTACATTCTTCCGATTCTCTCTGAGTTCTGTCAGCAATATCCCGACGTGATCCCTTACCTCTACTTGAACGATAACCTCTCGAACATTGCTGAATCTGGCATGGATATCGTGGTCCGTTATGGTGAATTGGTCGACAGCAGTTTGATATCCAGACGCTTGTCACCAAGCCGACGTGTGCTGTGTGCTTCTCCTGAATATCTTGCCAAGCATGGAACACCGTTAACACCACAAGATTTGGTTGATCACGATTGTTTAGCTATGCTGCGCAGCAATGAAGAGCTCAAGACATGGCACTTCCAAGATCATGATATGAAGAAGTCGATTACTGTTGTTCCAAAGCGATTTTCAGACGATGGCGAAGTGATTCGCTACTGGGCATTAAAAGGCGAGGGCATTGCTCTTAAATCGGTACTGGATGTGCAAGGCGACATCAATAACCAGCGCCTTGTGACGCTGCTTAATGGCTACATGAAGAACTTCAACACCGCGATGTCGGTGTCGAGTGCCGATTTGAATGTGGTGTACATCAGCAAGAAATATCAGCCCAAGCGTATCCGGTTGTTTCTTGATTTCTTGTTTGAGCGGTTTGGCGATTTGGTTGAAAAGTCTAGTTAGATTAGCCGAGAAGCAGCGCATGACAGATCTCTCGAACTCAACACCCGGGTACGGACAGAGAACATTGAACTGGTTATGATACGACCAACATAAGGATGTGATTGGAGAGAAAAATGAAAGTCGTCGGAGATACGGTTATCCAACCTTTTCACAAGGCAACCTGCCATTGCGGTGCGGTTGAACTAGAGTTCAGCTTACCTAACGGGATAGAAAAACCACGTCGCTGCGATTGCTCTATCTGTCGTCGAAAAGGCGCGATTGTTGGTTCTGTTGCGTTGGATGGTATCAAGATCCTCAAAGGTGCCGAGCATCTCAAGTTATATCAATTCAATACCAACACCGCGAAGCACTACTTTTGCTCAAACTGCGGTATCTATACCCACCATCAACGTCGCTCTAGCCCAAATGAATACGGGTTCAATATTGGTTGTTTGGAAGGGGTGAACCCTTTTGATATTGGTGATGTGGTGACCAACGATGGTGTCAATCATCCAGCTGATCGTTAATTTATTGAGCATAAAAAAGGAAGGAATTATGTCTGAATACGGAGCGATCATTCGCTGGAAAAAAGCAGAAGATGAAGTCTTTAGCGACAATCAATACAGTCGAGGTCATACGTGGGAGTTCGATGGTGGTGTCACTGTGCCTGCTTCGTCCTCTCCACATGTTGTGCCACTGCCGTTTTCGGTGGAAGCGAATGTTGATCCAGAAGAAGCGTTTATCGCGGCACTTTCTAGCTGCCATATGCTGACGTTTTTGGGCATTGCCGCAAAGCAGAAGTACGTGATCGACTCCTATGTCGATGATGCGATTGGTGTGCTGGAAGAAGATGAATCTGGCCGCTCATCGGTCACTAAGGTGACTCTGCGCCCTAAAATTGTGTTTTTAGGTACCAAAAAGCCCACCGCCAAGCAGCTCGACAAACTGCACCACTTGGCGCACAAAAACTGCTTTATCGCGAACTCGGTAAAAACGGACATTGTGGTAGAAACTAAAGCGTAAACCACACACGTTAACATCCAAAAACCGCGAGGTTGCTTAGTGCATCACTGGCGGTTTTTTTGTGTCTGTGTAATCCTACGTACGGTTTTAATTGAGTGACAGTTAGAAAGTTTTGAGAGATAGGTAGAGAGCTCTTGAATGGTAGGAATAGATTGATTAGCAGAGAGTTATGTTTAGCGTCCCATTGAATAGTTTTGTACATCGTGTGAGTGATAAAAGCCAAGTGATGGTGAATGCTGCGGAATGTGGATGTCAGTTGAAACGAGTTCGTCGTTCGCGTAATTGGCTGTTGGTCGCTCAAGAGTATCAACTCGTTGAATTTAAAACGATGTTAACCCATGAAAAAGACGGTTGGATAGCAATTGCAATCGACAAAGTGCTGCCTAAACCCGTGGTGTGTTTGGCATCTCTGTTGGCCGCTACACCTTCAATGACTGTGGCTCAGCTGGTGATGGAATCTGGATGTTCAATGGCCGAAGCAAGACGTGCTATTGATGAACATGAAGGTCTGTAGGCGTATTCAAATTGTGTGAAAAGAGAATTGCGAGCAGCAAAAAGCCCGTAACGATATTGCGCTGGAAAACGTCATATCGTTACGGGCTTTATCATCTGTGCTGCTGTTAAGCTAAGCCATGCGGCTTATGAAGCATTGACTCGATTAAGAGTTCGCTACTTTTACACGAATCGTGTTTTTGCCAAGCTTTGACAAGTTCAGCTTGTTTAGTGCCGCTTTAGCTTCTTCTTGCTCTGGCATTTCAACAAAAGCAAAGCCTTTTGAGTCGCCAGTTTCTTGGTCTAAAACTAGGCTGCACTCTTTTACTGAGCCAAACTCAGAAAATAGCACACGGATGTCTTGCTCAGATGTAGAGCGCGATAGGTTACGAACTAGAAGTTTCATAATAAACCTTGAATATGAATTTACGCCGAGCATTGTCGCACACTTTCATGCTCACCCTCACAAATAATTGTCTCGCGGCTCTATTTCCTTGTAGCTCTATCTAAGCACTAGCCGCGGTTTATCGTGATGTCTGATACGAAGCCATGCTCTGTGCTGGTCAACGCCTGTTGTAGCATCTGAGCGGCTTCTTGCGCGGTCATAAAGCTCGAGGTATCCATGTCTTTACCGCTTGTATTCCAAAACTCGGTCGCCATTCCTCCAGGGTAAACCGCCACGATTTTCATCGGGTGACCTTTTAGCTCCAACCTCACCGATTCGATAAAGCCTTTCACGGCCCATTTTGCCGCGCAGTAGGTGGACTCTTCCGCTTTAGCACCTTGGGCCGCCGTCGACATCACCACTGCAATGGTGACCGATTGATCTTTGTAGCGCTGCACAAGCTCGCGAATCAAAAAGATCGAAGACTCGATATTGTTCTTCAGCATGTCGCTGATGGTGGTTGGATCTTGCTGTTCTATTTTACCGAAGTAGCCACTGCCAGCACTGTGGATCACCAGTTTAGGCATTTCAGGTAACGCATCCAATAACTCACTCACTGAGTGCGGGTCACAGAGATCACACGCTTGGCTAATGGTATTCGCAGGTAGGCCTTGCGCTACTTCTGCTAAACGTTGTGCGTTGCGACCTGTAATGGCTACACGCTGAGCGTCTGTTGCAGTGTTAGCGTATTGTATCGCGAGCGCTGCGCCTAAACCGCTGCTTGATCCGGTAATTAAAATCATACTGTCTTAAGTTTGTAGAGTTGATTCGAGATAGTAAGGGGCTAGGCTAAGATTTTCTGAGATCTATGGCTAAAGTTGATCGATAGCCTGGTTGATAGGTTAATAGCTTGGGTGATCGGTCGAGCGGTAAGGCTGAGCTAAGAAAGTGGGGGAAAGCCGTTAAGAATCGACGGGTTTAGCAAGAAATAACAGCGTTAAAAAACAACGAACTAACAAGTAAAAGCGCCGGCATAGAGCCAGCGCTTTTGAGTAATCATAAGTGATTATTCGTCGTCGAACTGTTTGATCGTGAACGCGTCTTCGATTCGGTTAAGCTCTTCTTGTTCTTTCACTCGCTTCTCTTCTTGCAGAGTCGCTCTCGTTTCGTTGAAACGTTTTTTCTCTGACTTAGTCAGGAATTTTACAGCTTTTTTGTTGGTCAGTGCGTAAGCAACTACGTCTTCACCTTTTTCTCTGCGGTCGTTTACGCGTTGTGAGAAACGTTCATTGTCGCGAGCTTTACGCTCCGCTGAGGTCAACTTGCTCATGCTTTAAAGCCTTTTCAATTATTCATGGTAGGGAATCTACGCTTAGCGAAACAAATGGGGACTGCTTAGTGTCAGTCTAGTCCATTTGTATGCTGGTGGCGCATCTTAGCACAATGGCTTGAGCATGCAGGTATGCTATTCGAGGGATCAAACAAAACAGCCCACAATTTTCGTTGTGGGCTGTTTTGTTACGTACTGTAGA
This sequence comes from Vibrio sp. 10N.261.54.A5, assembly GCF_041471145.1. Classification (NCBI taxonomy): domain Bacteria; kingdom Pseudomonadati; phylum Pseudomonadota; class Gammaproteobacteria; order Vibrionales; family Vibrionaceae; genus Vibrio; species Vibrio sp. 10N.261.54.A5. The sequence continues at coordinate 25,969 of NZ_JBFRNU010000038.1, forward strand.
TGTAGTCATCGTTTTAAAACTAAGAATCAGAAACGGCAGTTACATCAAATCTTCTCGATGTATAAGATGACCTCTCCGACTTTAAAGCCAAACTTAGACATCTCAGTCTTGTTGAACAAGCGTTTATCGTCCATTAAGAACATCCAATCATCGAGCACCACTTCATAGGTGCTGCCGTCTACTTCAATCTCTAAGTCATATTTCCAATACAGCGCAGAACCTTGGGTTTCACCATAAGCGGTTCCAACGACATCGTTGGCAGTCCCAGAATAGGTGTTTTCGCCCGTTTTGATTAGATTCCAAACGCGAGTTGAGCGCTCGCCATCAGCAAAAGAGAACCACTCTTTTATTTCTCCGTTGTCACCGTCCCAAGTCGCGATCAGTTTGGCATCAAAGCGGCGCAGTAAGTTACCAGAGCGGTCTAGCACCATGCCGTAGGCCATTAGCTCGCCATTAAAAAAGGTTTCAAGCTTGAGCTCTGGCGTAGTGTCGACATGGTCTTCTAAACTTGCAGAGCCACAGCCCACTAGCCAAGTGAGTGAAAAGAATGCCAGAGCAAATTTTATTATTGTTGTTTTTGGATTCATTTGTTCAAACCTAAAAGTTGTTTACGAAGACCGGGTTCAGAGGTGTTTTCAGACAACCAAATCGCTAGAAAGGCTTCACCAAATTGCTTGTCTTGGATGGTGCCGATCGGTTGTTCATCGAAATAAAAACGACTTACGTTATCTTCAGCGACACGAATCGTGAGTGTGCTTCCTTCTTCCACGTTCGGCCACATCGCGTACAAGGGTTTCAACCAACGTTGAATGTTGCTGTCAGAGTAGCCAAGCTTGTTCCACTGATCTTCGGTAGCGTCTACGAGGTCTTTGCTATCGATAGAGCGGTAATACTCAAGCTTCAAAGCTCGTTCGGAGTTGGTTGGAGTCGCGTAGAATTCTGCCGAGTAGAGAGTCCAAAACAGGTAACTCATTTCACCCTCACCACGTTTGTTCAGATCATCGACAGCAGAGGCTCTAGCGTGTCCGGCAAATAACAGCGCAGCAAAGATTAACGGGAGAGTAATAAAGCTTAGAAGTGTGTTTTTTGCTTGCTGATGAGCGCGAACAATACCTCGCTCAGGTTTGAACGTTTGTGTCGGGTTGCGTGGATAAGCCATAAGTCACCTCGTTATTGCCATTTTAGGTTGTATTAAGTTGGAGTAGGCGGCCACCAGTAAGGGCAACAAAATCCCCCAACTTATTGCAAGGGCAGCAACTACCGATGCATCTGGCCAAGTAGTAAGAAGAGCACCTGCTTTGATGCCTCCCCAATAACTACTAGTACCTGCTACGAACCCTATGACAAACAAGATCACTTTCGAGCATTTTAAAAGCCAATTTAGGCTGTGGTTAAAACTGATTAAGAACATGATCCACAGGCAGACAAGCCACACCGGGAACCACGATTGATTCGCAATTTCAAAGTCGACGGCAAACACGCCGAAGTGGAGTAAGAGGCTATCAAGCAATAGCCCCAATGGTAATAAAATGAGTATCTTCAAATCGCTACTGCGAGTCGGTGATAGAAGGAAGTGAACCACTACAATCAGTGGTGTGACGAACGGGGCTTGCGCGGTAAAGAAAGCACTGCAAACCCAGGTCGCTTGAAACAGTACGAGATTAATAATCCAAAACCGCTTCATCTTTTTCTCCAAAGTAACGAGGTTTTCTTGCGACTACATGGTGAGTGCTGATCACGCGCTCTTTGAATGCGCCTTCACAGTAGCAGAAGTAGAAGGTCCATAAGCGTTTAAACTCTTCTGAATAGCCGAGAGACTCTAGCTCTTCCCAACTATTTTCAAAGGCGATGTTCCAATCATTCAGCGTTCGAGCGTAGTGCAGGCCAATGTCATCAATTTCTTGAACCACAAGGTCGGTGCTGGTCGCAAGGTGTTGGGTCATCACTGAAACAGAAGGTAGGCAACCGCCGGGGAAGATGTACTTCTGAATAAAGTCGACACCTTTGCGGTATTTGTCGTAACGGCTGTCAGCAATAGTAATTGCTTGAATCAGCATCTTGCCTGAGGGCTTAAGTAGCGAGGAACATTTTTCAAAGAAGGTTTGTAGATACTCATGTCCGACCGCCTCTATCATCTCGATCGAAACCAACTTGTCATACTCACCAGTGAGATTGCGATAATCCTCTTTGAGCAGGGTGATTTTGTCGGTTAAACCAAGCGCTTTTACTCTCTGTTCAGCAAGTGCATGTTGGGCATCTGAGATCGTGGTAGTGGTGACGTGGCAACCGTAGTGTTGCGCCATGAAGATGGCTAAGCCGCCCCACCCTGTGCCTATCTCGACCACGCTATCTTTCTCAGACAGTTCTAGTCGCTCACAGATGGTTTTCATTTTGTTTTGTTGAGCCTTCGACAAGGTTTCTGCGTCTTCGCTGTAGATTGCGGAAGAGTACTGCATCGAGCTATCTAAGAAGCGCTCATACAGCTCGTTGCCAATATCGTAGTGGGCGAGAATATTTCGCTTAGAGCCTTGCTCGGTGTTGGCATTCTTACGGCGCAGCAATAGGTTTTTGATGCGAGAAATCCATTGTGTCTTGTCATCAAGCTCATCCAATTGGGCTTGGTTACGAGCCATGATTTGAATCACACGCGTTAGATTTGGGCTGGTCCATTTACCATCGATGTACGCTTCAGATGCGCCGATACTGCCGTTGATGACCACATCTCTAAAAAAGGTCGCATCATGAATCACGATTCGACCTTTCAAGTCTGCTTCTCGATCACCGAACACCGAATGCTGGTCGCGCTCAATGATCTCGAGCGTCGCGAATTGCAGGCTTTCTAACACCTTGAAGATTAAAGCTCGATATTTACAGTTGCTTGAAACAGCAACGGCTTTAGCTTGTTGTTCAATATTGTTGTTTTGTTTGGCAAGCTGTTCCATGTAAACCTCGCTGATAACTCATTCTAATATTTTGTGCCAACTAAGCTGAGTTCTGCTCCTTGATTGGAGCGAACCTAAGCTTCAATTGAGTTCTTTCATGTGCGCTTAAGACGTTGAGTCTGGATGCGCCACAAACGGTACTTTTTTCAGGAATAATTTGAGAGCCTGATAATAAATTCCCATCACGACTTTTATCGTCATCGCCGGAATCTTGAATACCGTTCGTCTAATGTTTGTCTTGGTTACTGACTGCTTCGTCAGAGCCAGTGTCGCATCGAAAAGCTTGTCGTCTCGGTGGCTTTCGATGTGAACTAACGTGCGTTTCGCTGGTGGCTTAATTTTCCAAAAATAAGTCATGTTCAAGTCCATGAATGGCGAAACGTGAAACTCTTTTTTTACCTTCAACTCTTGGTGCATGTCGATGAGATAGTAGTGTCTTTCTCGCCAAGGCGTGTTGCTCACCTCAGCCAACATGTACTTACAATCCCCTGTTTCGTCGTAACAGAAGAAACAGTTGATTGGGCTGAAGTAGATGCCTAAACAGCGGCACTGAGCCAGCATCGTCACACGGTTTGAATCAGACCAAACCCCACCAAGTTGTTGCACTTTGGAAGCTATACGTTGCTTAAGTGATTTTGGTTCATCCGTGGTGACATTTTCTTTTTTTTCAGCGAGATAATCCGATTCGACAAAGCGAATCGGGTTGTACCAACGAGTTCCGAACAGCGCACTGCGCGCTGTGGTTTGGGGAAGCTCATCAAGATCTAACCCCATCATATACAGCTGATAGCTGAACTCATGAGTGATGTCGCCAAAGCGGCGATGTCTGACGTTACCCCAATAGATACCGCTGAGCTCTTCACTCTTTTCGGATGCGATCCCCATCTCGGGTGTCAGGGTTTGACTGTTCATAGCGCGGAACTCGTACTCAAATCTAAACCGAAGCGTTTGGTCACATCGAGTGCACTGTGGACACCGTCTTCATGGAAGCCGTTATACCAATAAGCGCCAGCAAAGTGCGTCTGGTTTTTGCCACAGATTTGCTCACGCTTGTGCTGAGCTTCGACCGTATTCGAATTAAGTACCGGGTGATGATAAACAAAGCTGCGAATAATTTTTTCTGGGTCGATGGCTTCGCTTTGATTCAAGGTGACACAGAAGGTGTCTTGGCTTTCGATGCCTTGCAGAATGTTCATGTTGTACGTGACACAGGCAGGTCGTTTACTGTCGCCATCCAACATGTAGTTCCAGCTTGCCCAAGCCAGTTTTCTGTCTGGTAACAAGCGAGTATCGGTGTGCAGAACCACTTCATTGCGGCTGTATGGGATCTCGCCCAGTACCTGTTGCTCTTGTTCTGTTGCATCACCAAGCAAGCGTAAGGCTTGGTCTGAGTGGCAAGCAAAGATTACTTCGTCGAAACCTTGTGCGCTGCCATCTTCAAATTCAATCGTGACGCCTGTTTCTTGGCGAGTCACTTGTTTAATCGATGTATTCAGTGCAACAGTCTTACTTAGGCGTGAAAGGATGATTTCAACATAAGAACGCGATCCCTTTGGTATCACATACCACTGAGGACGGTTCGCGATATCGAGCAATCCATGGTTGTAGAAAAACTGAATGAAGAACTTGAGCTCAAACTCTTCCATTTCTTCCAAGCTTGTCGACCAAATCGCCGCGCCCATCGGTAGGATATAGTGCTGGCTGAAAAAGTCGGAAAATTGATTATCACGTAGGAAACTGCCAAGGGTAACGTCTGGTGTGAATTCATTGCTTTCAAACTGAGCCTTACACAGCTTGTTGAACTTGAGAATGTCAGACACTAAAGACCAGAACTGAGGTTTGAAGATGTTGCTCCTCTGCGCGAATAACGAATTAATGCTGTGGCCGTTGTATTCAAACTTGGTCGTCGTGTTGTGGACGCTGAAGCTCATCTCAGTCGGTTGCCTTTCGACATCGAGTTGTTCTAGAAGCTGATTGAAATTCGGGTAGGTTCGATCGTTGAATACGATGAAACCTGTATCTATCGAAAACGCCGAGCCTTGATGTTCAATATCAACGGTCGCGGTGTGCCCCCCAACGTAATCATTCTTTTCGAATACTGTTACGTCGTGGTGCTTATCTAATATATGCGCGCAAGTGAGTCCAGAGATACCTGAACCAATAATGGCGATTTTCTTCATTGTTATACCATCCTTGAAGCGAGTTTTTGCCAAACTGGAGTTGGGAGCATTCTTAGTAGCTTCATCAACATGATGAATCGTCTTGGGAAATCGATTTCACTCTTTCCTTGAGCGATACCATTTACGATTCGCTGAGTTGCGGCCTCACTACTAATAATCATAGGCATAGAGAACGTATTTCGCTCGGTTAATGGCGTTTCAACAAAGCCAGGGTGCACAATTGAGACATGAATGTTGTGCGTTGCCAGATCAACCGAAAGTGTTCTGCCTAAGTAGGTGAGGGCTGCCTTTGAAGCGCCATAAGCCTCGGCTCTTGGCAAAGGTAAAAAGCTGGCGCTGGAGCTGACTAAAACCAAACGGCCGCCGGGCTTGATGTTTTTTAACCAAGCTTTAAGGGCGTAGCCAATTGAAATTAGGTTTATGTTGATGACGCGCTCAAAAAGCTCGGCATCAAAATTCACTGGGTCGTCGATGTACTCACAATCACCCGCATTTAAAATCAGCAGATCGAGCGGCTTGTCTTGGTCGAGTTCTGGGAAGTTGTGGTAATCGGTTAAGTCGAAACAGAGCGGCGTAATGGATGAATGCGCGATGTCTGTCTCGTGAGAATCAACTAAGGCTTGCAGTTTGTCTTGATTACGGCCGCAAGCAATCACCTGATGCCCTTGTTGAGCGTAATCGATAGCGAGTGATTGGCCGATACCTGAGGTCGCGCCTGTGATCATAATACGCATTATTGGCTCGCTCTCTTTTTGATGGATTTGATCGCGCAGCCCAGAACTGGAATGTGTTCGTACAACATAGAGCCGACATCAAGATAGTCTCTGTGATAGACCACTTGACCGTCGAGCATCTTGAGGTGGCTGTGTCCTTGCACTTCGATCGGCTTTTGACCGTTCAGCTTCTTATGAGAAAATTGCATCGTCCAATACACCGAAGCTTCGTCGTTCACTTCGAAAGTGTGTTCGATATGGAAGTAACAGCTCGTAACCTGGGTGTAGAGGTTTTCGAAGTAGTGCGTAAGCGCCGAAATACCGCTGACATGATGCAGCGGATCTTGGAATTCAATATCAGGGTGATAAACCGTCTTAAGCACGTCGAAATTGTCGGTTCCGAGTTCTCGATACATGTTGAGAAAGTTATCAAGCCATAGAGAGTTATCCATAATATTCACTCTAATTATTTGAAGAAGGCTAAGGCTCTCAATCGTGCTTCTTTATGCTCAACGATGGGTTGCCAGTATTCGCTGTCTATTCCGTTTTTAGCGATAAAGTCATGTGGGAAATGTACATGCTTATCTGGGATATTTTGCAGCTCTGGTATGTACTTACGAATAAAAATTCCTTTTGGATCAAACTTTTCACTCTGAGTGATTGGATTGAAAATTCGGAAGTAAGGTTGAGCATCACAGCCAGTACTTGAAGCCCACTGCCAGCCACCATTGTTGGCACTAAAGTCTCCGTCGATAAGGTGCGACATAAAGAAACGCTCGCCCCAACGCCAGTCAATAAGCAGGTGCTTGGTTAGGAAGCTTGCCACCACCATTCTTAGTCTGTTGTGCATCCAGCCCGTTTCAACCAGTTGACGCATTGCGGCATCAACCAATGGATATCCTGTTTTTCCTTCGCACCAAGCTTTGAAGCTAGGATGATCGTGATACCAATCTAAACCATTGTATTTTTGCTGAAAGTTAGCACCTTTGACCAGTTTAGGGTGGTGGAACATCAAATGCTTATAAAAATCTCGCCAAATCAATTCATTGAGCCAACAAAAGGCCGGTAATTGCGTATCAAATAACAGATCGGGTTGCTGCTGAATCAATTGAATCGCTAACCAACGTGGGCTCACGGCGCCAATCGCTAAATAAGGTGATAGCCCCGATGTTCCTTTAACTGAGGGAATATCTCTCAGACGTGCGTAGTCGTTGACTTTATTGCCTAAGAAATTGGGGATCACATTGCCCAATACATCTTGGCTTAATGGCCAGCGACTCGAATCAACACGCGGAAAATCGAAATCATAGTCAGCAGAGATGGTTAAGGCTTGTAAGTCGTCAGGAAGCTGTGTTTGTGAACGTTCAGCTGACTCGACAGGAGCTGGACTGCAGATGATGCCTTTCACCTGAACTTCTTTTAACCAAGCGTTCTTAAAGGGCGTAAAGACTTTGAACATCTCGCCTTGTTTGTTGAGAACGCTACCGAGTGGCAGCATAACGTCACAATCGCTGATCTTCAGGTTTAGGCCGCTTGAAATCAGCTTTTTATCGCGAGCTTGTTCATCGACCTCTGGTTCAGAGTTAGCGTAGACGCACTTGGCATCAAGCTGCTGGCACAAATCGATGAGCTGTTTGGATTGGTCGTCAAAGTCGCTAGCTTTCAGGTGAAGCAACGTTATCCCGAATTCAGCGAGCTGGGAATCGAGTTGTTTTAGATGACGATAGATGAAATCAGCTTTGATCGGCGCAAGGTGGTGTTGCCGCCACGTTTGAGGCGTTGAAATGAAAACGGCGGTCGTTACGCCGTTTTCAACTGCCGCGACGAGCGCTGGGTTATCGTGAATCCGCAGGTCTCGTCGTATCCATAGTATGTCGCTCAATATCCGTATCTCAGTTTAAGTTCTTGAGGGTGCGGGTTTAGGTAAACCTGTGATTCTAGGTATTCGTTCGGGTATTCCATCAGGTAGTGATTGATCAGTGTCAGTGGCACTAGCAGTGGAACAACGCCCTCTCTGAATGATGCGATCTGGTTGGTCAGCTCTTGCTTGTGAGCGCTACTCAGTTGTTTTTTAAAGTAACCCTGCAAATGATGCAGCGTATTGGCGTGACTGCCTCGATTCGCGTGATGAGACAACGCCGTCATCAAGCCTTCGATGTATTGAGCCGCTAGTTCGTCGATATCTAAATCATTACCCGCTAGCAGTTTGCCTAAGCTTTTGTAACCCTCAACGTGGTGACACATGACTAGATATTTGTGGGCGCTGTGGAACTGAATCAGTTTGTGCTTGGTCACACCTTCATCCACAAGATCGAGCCATTTTTGGTAAGTGAACACTCGAGTCATGAAGTTTTCACGCAAAATGGGATCGTTAAGGCGGCCGTTTTCTTCAACGGGAAGTAACGGGTTGCCGTCCATAATTTGTTGGGTGAACATGCCTATGCCTGTCGATTCAGAGCCGCGACCATGGTGGTGGTACACCTTCACGCGCTCCATGCCGCAGGTTGGGCTTTTTTGACACACAATAAAGCCAGCAATGTGTTGGTTTTTCTTTGAGTAGTTTTGACCGAACTCGATCAGTTCGTTGGTCACATCACCTGAGCCATCAGGGCGAGAAACATGGATGATGTCATCTAGCATTCTTGTTTGACGAATGGTTGGACGAGGGGTTGGAAGACCAACAGCCATCTCTGGGCAAACAGGTTCCAATTCCACGTAGTCTGCTAGGTCGTCTGTACAAAAACGAGAGCGTTTATGACCTGTGTCGAAACGTACTTTATGTCCAGCAACACATGCACTGATACCGATTTTGATTTTCTTTTCCATTGGCCAACTCCTTTGCTCTTGCTCTGAGCTTTTTCTTATAGTTCAACATTGCTAATCGTATTTACAGAGCTGGGTGTGTTTTTACTTTGACACCGTAGTTGTTTTTATTCAGATGTATTGACGATATACAGGATAGCTTTATGCCATCCTGTATATTTATAGCCTGCAACTGGGTTAATAGATATATTTTCCAAGTGGATTGAATAGTTGGCTCACACCTTTTGTGAAGTAAAGCGCATCACTTGAAACGGTTAAACAGACACAACCTTCTTTTGTTGCCGGTTGATGAGTGTGATTGCCATCCAACCAGATGAAGTCACCTTTGTTGTAAACGCCCATTTCGTCTTCGAAACTGCCCTCTAGAAGAAGCGTGATCTCGAAGCCTTTGTGGGTGTGGCAAGGCACTTGTCCATCTTTGTCGATGTGCAACAAGCTGGTGTGGTGTGCTTCGTCAGCAAAATCGAGTCTTGCTCGTGAAATTTTGCCTAGGTTCATCCAGTCCTTTCTCGCTACTGAGTTTAGAGCGCGAGGGATTGTGAATGTCGTGTCAGCAACAGTTACTTTCTGAACCTCTGGAGTCACTTCAACAGACTGAGAAGTATCAGCTGTGATTTGCTCTATCGCGTCAAAATCAAAGTCCATGTCGTCCATTGAGAAGCTGTCTAGATCTTCATTTGAGAATACTGGCTCTGCGTCAAAAGCATTATTCGCTGCTACAGCTGTAAGCTGCTTGACTTGTTGTTGGCAATGTTCACACAGCTCTACATGGCTAGAAACAATCAAAGAAACTGAATCAGCCAACGTGCCATCGACGAAGTCTTTCAAGATTGCCGCGTTTGGGTGATGTTTAATCATGGTCTTGTTCCCCCATGTGAACTTTTAATTTGGCTAAAGCGAGTCTCAGACGTGATTTCACTGTTCCAAGTGGGACGCCAAGTTGCTGAGCGAGTTGCTCTTGAGAGAGCTCTTGAAAGTAAACGCCTTTGACGATGGTTTTCTGAGCGAGAGGCAACTTTTCTATTTGAGTCATTACGTGTCGGCTCATCAAATGGTCACCGAATGGCAAATCTTCGCTTTGAGACTCGGCTACCATCGCATCGATTGGCCAGATATCGTCGGCTATCGTTTGTTCGGCTTTCGCTTTCACTTTGCGTAACATGTCGAATGCTGCATTACGCATTACCGTGTAGACCCAAGTGGTCGCAGCGCCTTTATCTACATTGTAGAGATGTGCTTTCTTCCAAACATTAGTCATCGTGTCTTGAACTAGCTCGTTTGCAGCAGCTTCGCCACCCAACTTACTGATACCAAAACGCTTGATCTTAGGAGCGAAGAACTTGAACAAACAGGTGAACGCCTGCTTGTCTCGGTCTGTACCAACCAAAACCAGCCAGCTCGAGAGCTCTGTCGGTACTTTGTTGTCTGTAGGTACTTTGTTATCGGGAATAATGACATGCTCCTTGCCGTTCCCTGAACTTCTGCTTTCCACTTGCATAGTAACTAACCATCATGCGAATTTGATGGGCACTACGTGAAAGGAGAAAGTCGGGATCACTTTAATTTAAATTAATTTCTACTATACAAAATTATAGTGAAGAAAAGTGCTTATTGCCCCGTAATGATTTGATTCAAAAAAGGAACTAGAGACGGAAAACTGGCTGGCTCAGTAAATTCTGTTTTCTTTTCCAGTGGGATAGGCATCATTTCGAGCAATCGCGCACAGATCCATTGTGGGCTCTCAAAATCAGGAGTGGGATAGAGTGTTCTTATCGAATCGTGGTCGCGAAACAACTGAACCAAAAAAGCGGTAAACACGTTAGGCACTTTATATTCATCGGTAGGCCAGTGAGGCAACAAGCTGAACTTACTTTTAATCAGGTCATCATCGTCTCGAAACGACCCATGCAATTGCACCAACTTTTCGCCTTCGACATCAATTTCTAATATCTGGTCGTCCGACATATTGAAGTCGACGATGGTCACCTTTGTTCCCCAAGAGCTGAGATGATCAGAGTTAGATTTGTCTTGAGTGGCGATAATGAAACCATCGCCCTGCGCTGCGTGAGCGACCATCGCGAGATACTTTGGCTCAAAAATGCGCAGTCTTTGTCTGCCTCCCGGTAAAAGGAAGATGGGGAGGGGAAACACAGCGAGCTCCAGAGAAGACTCTACGGGTGTTTCTGGTTCGGCGTCTGTCCGCGTGGTCTTCCTAGGTGAATTCGGCACATAGTACTCCTTAGTTCAGATGTGATTCGAGAAGATATACGCGGGGAGGGTGGTGTTCGATCAATTCGCTTCGGCTTATGTTCGCAAAGGGATAGATATTTTGTTGCACCTGTTCATAAATTCATTGTTTTTACCTTTTCTCATACGCGTCATTAGGTAATATATGAACAAATAGTAAGCGAATGGGTAGTTGCCAGACGATGCTTCTATCTGACGTTCTTCTATACCTAACATCGCATCAAAGGAATGGTCATGATTGTTATTTATGGTATCAAAGAGTGCTTAAATCCAATTAAGTTGCAGCTCTCTAATGTGTTGCAGCAGTGCTTGAACAGTGAAATGGGTTTACCCGATGACAAGCGAGCACATCGGTTTGTGCCATTGGAACGAGATGACTTCTTTTACCCGGAAGGAAGAACAGAAGCCTATACCGTCATTGAGATAAATATGATGGAAGGTCGAGCGGTAAACACCAAAAAGCGCTTAATTAAGAAGATATTTTCTGAGATAGAGAAGCAGTTAGCTATCTCTCCAATTGATATTGAAATTTCCATTAAGGAACAGCCATCGCATTGCTGGGGATTTCGAGGGATGACCGGCGATGAAGCTCAAGATCTGAAGTACAAAGTGAACGTCTAGGGTTTAAGCTCTTAACTCTTAACTCTTAACTCTTAACACGTAAGACTTAAGCCAATCTATCGAGTGACGGCTTTGGAATTTGATGCCAAAGCCGTTTTCCTAGTTCTCGACACTAACCTTTAAGCATCTAAGCATCGTCACTCTTTTTTAAATACTGATGCCAATTTTCATTGATCACGTCAAAGTGCTCAACGCAGAACTCTTTTCTGTCTTTCAAATAGTCGTTTTCCACTTCATCGAGCAAGTTCTTATAGGCATCGGGATCGCTGCCATACACCAAGCATAACGTGGAGAAGTAACGCTGCAGGTCGAAACTGTGCTCGTCGATGTATTCCCCCAAGTCGTAATACTCTGGGCGGTCTTCTGACTCGAAAGCGAACATGTCTGCAGCGCTGATAGCAGCGTCGGCCCCATGCTCTACGTAGTTAAGCAGTAGCACGGTTGCTAGGTTATCAACCGCATCTTCTTCTTTACCCAATATGGCAATGTTCTGATCTTCGATATACGCATGCCCAGTCTCGTGTAGCAGGGTGTGCAGCAAGGTATCAATAGCGCCGGTTTGCGCAGATTTCCCATACTCTTTTTCGTATTGGTTCTTCTCAAAGTAATTGAGTGACTCAGCGTAAAAACTGTAAGGGATCAGTACTTGATGGGTTTGTGGATCGTAGAGTGGTCCTTCTTCCCCGCCATATTGAATGGTTAATGGCTTCTCAAACATGAAGAGTTGGTTTGATAGGTCGACCACGGTGTCATTAACGCCACTGCTTTGAATCTCTCGTTTGAGCTGCTCTTCTTCGGTATTTTGCGGTGTAGAGTACTCGACGATTAGGTTACTTTGGGTGGCTTGTTCACTAGATGCATAAGTTGTGGCAAACATTGCACTCAGGGCTAGGCTGCAGGTCAATGTTCGTTTCAATAATGTCATCGGCTATCCTTGTGATTACGTTGCGATTCAGAGTCGTGCTGGGGGTAACAACTCCAAGCTGTGTACCCTGATTTAGTTATTGCGTTAGAGTATAAGTTTAGACGGAATTTTGATGCATCGAGGACTGCAATTTTTGAAGTAGGCGCTATCCTATCAATGAATAATCCGCTTAGAGATTCGCCACAAAGAATAAGTAAGCTGAATGAGCGGTGTCGATGTGATTCGTTTCTATTGGTAATTAACAGATAAATTTCGGTTCAACACAACCCTTGTGCTATACTCCGCGCCCCAATCCGAATTGGCTTGTTTAATCTTAGGAAATTATTATGAGTGTTAAAAACGAACTTCAACAAATTAACAACCGTCTAGACAAGTGTCGCCACAAGTTAGATGCTGCTAAAACTCGTAATGATCGTCCTGTTGTTCGTCAGTTCGAGGAAGAGATTAAGAAGCTAACTAAGAAAATTGCCCAGCTTAAACACAAAGAAAGCTATGATGTGAACCAAGAGCGTAAGTCTCTGGTTGATATGCCATTTAGCCGTGAGATCACTAAGGCTGAGCAAGCGGATATGGGTAAACTTAAAAAGTCTGTTAAAGGACTCGTAATTGTTCACCCAATGACGAAGATCGGTAAAGAACTTCGCATTGAGGTTATGACTGGTTACGCACCGAAAAAATTCTAATTACCAGCGATGGTGATGAAAGAGGAGCTAGAAATAGCTCCTTTTTGCTTTTTTAGGTATTAAGAAAGCAGAGTCAGCGGCATAGATACTCACGCCGTTTTCAACTTTTAGGAGGTGATTGTTGTCACAAATCCTTTTATCTCCTATAAAAGTTAACGTGCTACTAACATGGTACTAAGCGATCGCAGTAATGTGTTCGCTTTTCGAATCCACACTTTCTCTCCAGTTTGTATAAATATAGGTAGAGCAGCACAAATAATTACAGATAAAACTAGACTCATTAGGGAAGATGAGAACGTAAAAAAATAGAGGTTATATGAATCAATTAATTTCAATTGGACCACTAGAATCCTTCCTAATCGCGATTAGTGTTTTGTTTCTAGGTCATTTCGTCAATGCAAAGCTTCCGATTCTCAAAAAGTACAACATTCCAGAGCCCATTGTCGGCGGCTTGATTGTCGCTTTTGCTATTACAGCCCTGCACTTTAACGGCCTTGATCTTGAGTTTTCCTTGCCCCTGCAGAACACGTTTATGTTGATGTTCTTTGCAACGGTCGGTCTTGCGGCGAACTACACGCAGCTGATAAAAGGTGGTGCTAAGGTATTCCTATTCTTAGGGGTAGCGTCGGTTTACATCATTATCCAAAACGGTGTAGGCGTAACCTTAGCTACGGCACTAGGCCTTGAACCCTTGATGGGTTTGATTGCTGGCTCTATCACCCTTTCGGGCGGTCACGGCACAGGCGCGGCTTGGTCTCAAACTTTTGCAGACACGTTTGGCATTGCAAATACGCTAGAAATCGCGATGGCTTCAGCGACCTTTGGTTTGATCATCGGTGGTATTATCGGTAGCCCAGTGGCGCAAAAGCTGATTGATAAAAACCAGCTTGAATCTGAGTACGGCACTGGCACGCAAACACATGAACGCTTCCCTGAACTTGTTACTTACAACGAGTATGAAGAAGACAAAGTGACGGCGAAGAAGGTGATTGAAGTGTTGTTCATCCTTCTTATCTGTATCACGGGTGCGAAGTACCTAGAGCAGTGGGTGGCGACTTTTGAAATTTCTTGGTTGATGATTCCTGACTTCGTTTACGCGTTGTTTATCGGTGTGTTCATCACTAACGTGTTTGAAGTGACTAAGCTGCATAAGACTGACAGCGAAACGGTCGATATTCTTGGTACGGTGTCATTGTCACTGTTCCTAGCAATGGCGCTAATGAGCCTTAAGCTTTGGAACATATTTGACCTTGCGATTCCGTTCTTGGTTATCCTGGCGGTTCAGGCGGTTGTGTTAGGTATCTTCTCTTACTTTGTGACGTTCAAAGTAATGGGTTCTAACTACGACGCAGCGGTTATGGCAGGTGGTCACTGTGGTTTCGGCCTAGGTGCAACACCAACAGCGGTAATGAACATGGGCTCTTTGGTGAACCGTTTTGGTCCTTCACCACAGGCGTTCATGGTGGTGCCAATTGTTGGTGCCTTCTTTATCGATATCGTTAACCTGATTATCCTTCAGGGTTACATCTCGTTTATCGGTTAATGTTCGCCTTTACTTAAACGCAATGTGCTTATCGCACTAAGATGAATACAAGAAAGCCAGTCTGTTGACTGGCTTTTTTTGTTCTTGTTTATCGAGGTTTTCTTGCCTGATACCCCTGCGGTTAGGGCTCTGTCACATCAATAACTAGTGCGTGTTGATCTTTCGAGCTGATTTTTGCAGTGAGTTGCAGGGTATTTATACAAGGCAGAGGCATCGATGTGTAGCTAGCCTACATGAGAAGCCGATAACGCAGTAGAAATGACCAGCAAACGCTGCCCGAAGGGTTCGAGCTGGGCGCCCCCGCAAAAAGCGTTTTACTCTTTGTTGAGGGAGGTTTGCTTAGAATGACTAGGCTACTTCTCCCTCACCGCGATTAAAACGCTTTTGACTAGGCGTCCCCATCCGAACAAAATTTAACCACGAAAGGTCAACACGCCCTAAAGTGTTGTAACGACTTCATCAAGAGCTAGGCGCGCTTTTGGTTTGCCGTAGTTGTAGTCTTCGCCGTCTTTGTGGTAGCCGATAGCTAGAGCTACATCAACAACGTGACCTTCTAGTTCGTCAGCAAACTCTTCGCTGATCATAGCTGCATCTACACCTTCCATAGGTGTTGAAGCGATACCTAGACGAGCTAGTGTGTGCAGTGTGTTACCTAGTGCGATGTAAACTTGAGACTTAGTCCAGTTACCGTTGAAACCTGTTTCGTCTGTGTTCATTTCTGCGAATGCGTAAGCACCTAAGAATTGCTCGTACATTTCAGCTGGTAAGTGACCAGAGCTTACTTCTGTATCAGCACGCTTCGCGAATTTCTCTTTAGTGTACTTAGGATCGTGAGCAAACAGGATCGTGTGTGACGCTTCTTTCGCATGTGGTTGGTTAAACTGGAACATGTTTTCGAAAGTATTGTGGAAGCGTTGTTTTGCTGCGTCACTCTCAATGATGATGAATTTCCAAGGCTGAGAGTTGATAGAAGAAGCTGACAAGCGAAGTGCTTCTTTGATTACTTCCATGTCTTCCGCAGAGATGCGCTTTTCTGCATCGTATTTTTTAGCTGTGTAACGAGTGTTTAGATCAGTAATGATTGGATGAGTCATGTTGAATCCTAATATCTATCAATAATAAATGTTGTAGGGTTTTATGTTCAGTTACGTCAACAATAAACGGATAACCAATTTAAACGAATCTCAATAGATTGAACGTCTAAATAGTTATCGAACATGCCCCAATAAATCGAGTATCTGCGGTAGCTCAAGTCGATGGGTGTAAGATAATAGAAGAATGACTCGGGAAAAATAGCGAACATATCAAATCACTATGGTTAATAATGTCCATAATGATTCAATAAGTGTGATCTTAATGGAGGTGGAATCTCTAGATTCAGTAGCTTAGTACGCTTTGATACCATATTGGCGCAATAATGGCGGAAGTACGCTGTCTAGGTTGGGGATATCTTCTGGCGTGATTTCGATTAAACCAAAACCATGCTCTTCATAGATTTTTCTCGTAGCTTCACGTTTATTTTCGGCGATTGGCGCAGAATCAGTTCCCCAGAACTGGATGTATACTTTGCCACTTGGTAGATAAAAATCGCTGATCACTTCTTTTGATATCGGAAGCGGACGCTCGTACGCATGGACCACTCCTGCCATATAAAGCCAGTTATCAATGATCAGCTCTCCCTTTGATCGAACATAATGCCCGTCTAAGCTTCGGTGCTTCGCCTCAAATTTCTGACGAAAACTGGAGAATGACACATCGGTCGAGTGGCTTTCAGCATCATGCCCTAGGAATTCAACAACAGACTGCTTTAAACGTTTATTGCGAACCAATGAGTCGTGCCATACCACGAATAAGTTTTGAGTCGCTTTGTCTTCTCTTTGTTCACCTCCGGCTTTTAAGCCTGTAGAGGTGACATGCCAACCGTCTTCTTCTTTTGTTATCCAACCAAGCTCGTTGAGCAGTAAGTTGATTTTCTTTGCGCTGAGTTGAAAGGCACTGCCAAGCTGGGTGGCGGTGAGTGTTTTTCCTGAGAATGAGTCCAAATCGATAAGCAGTTTCTCTGGCCAGACAATAAAGACACCAAACTTCTTGTGTTCGACATATTCCCCACCAAAGCTTTCTCCCCGTTCTGTGAGAATCCAACGCTCTTGTGAGCGCACGATATAACCCGCTGTTTTTAGATCGCTAAATAAAGTTTTAGCTTCTATGCCTTTTTGTTTAGCGAGTGCGGATGTGGAAATTTTGTCTGACATAGTCTTTTCTCAAATAGCAGAGTGATCCGCTGATGGGTTTTGGTGAGATACATGATGTGATAGCACAGGCGAGTACCATATCACATCTACTAATGCCAACTGCTGCTCACTGGTCTATGTTTTTAGTAGAAAGTCATGTCTGATTTTGATTTTGTGGGAAATGTGGTTCTTTCTGTAATTAAATTACATGATTAGCGATTCTGCTCATCTGGGTGCATATTTTCTATACGTGACACGATGTTCTTTTATACGGTTTATATAGATCTTAGATGCTATATTTTATTAAGTGTGATTTTGATCACTATTTATTTTTAAGTATTACAAGATAAAGCGTGATCTAGATCTTGTGTTAATGATATTTATTCTCATTAATTTGGCTTTGTAATTTTAATTCATGGTATTTTTGTGATCTAAAGTGCTCTTGTTAACCCTAAAGTGTTTTTCGTGTGTGATGGTTGTCACGAAAGTTGGGCTAAGGTGCATTTTAGAAATGTTGTGATACATTTTAATCGACTTTTGAGTACACACTTTCGGTCATTTGACCAACCAATACATTACGGGGTTCTACCTATGTTATCACCAGAAGCAAAGATTAAGGTTCAAAACTTTGGTCGTTTCTTATCCAATATGGTAATGCCAAACATCGGCGCATTTATTGCGTGGGGTTTCATTACTGCACTATTCATCCCAACCGGTTGGTGGCCTAACGAAACGTTAGCATCAATGGTTGGCCCTATGATTACATACCTATTGCCACTATTGATTGGTTACACCGGTGGTAAAATGGTTGGTGGTGACCGCGGTGCGGTAGTAGGTGCCATCACGACAATGGGTGTTATCGTTGGTACTGATATCCCAATGTTCATGGGTGCAATGATTGTGGGTCCACTAGGTGGTATCGCAATTAAAAAATTCGATGAAGCTGTTCACGGTAAAGTGAAGAGTGGTTTCGAAATGCTAGTGAATAACTTCTCTGCGGGTATCATCGGCATGATCTGTGCGATCATCGCGTTCATCGTGATTGGTCCTGCGGTTAAGATTCTATCTGGCGGACTTGCTGCTGGCGTAAACGCAATGGTAGAAGCAGGTGCATTACCTCTAGCATCTATTTTTGTTGAACCTGCGAAAATTCTATTCCTAAATAACGCAATCAACCACGGTATCTTCTCTCCACTAGGTATCCAGCAATCTGAAGAGATTGGTCGTTCAATCTTCTTCTTAATCGAAGCAAACCCAGGTCCTGGTTTTGGTCTTCTACTTGCTTACATGGTGTTTGGTAAAGGTAGCGCGAAGCAATCTGCTGCTGGTGCATCTATCATCCACTTCCTAGGTGGTATCCACGAAATTTACTTCCCTTACGTTCTAATGAACCCACGTCTAATTCTTGCGGTAATCGCAGGTGGTATGGCGGGTGTATTCACTAACGTAGTGTTCGATTCTGGCCTTATCTCTCCAGCATCTCCAGGTTCTATCTTCGCAGTCTTACTGATGACGCCAAAAGGCTCTTACATCGGCGTGATTCTATCGGTTATCGCAGCAACGGCAGTATCGTTTGTTGTAGCGTCAATCCTCCTTAAAACATCAGCGCAAGATGATGAGGAAGATTCACTAGAGAAAGCTTCTGCACAAATGAAAGACATGAAAGCGTCTTCTAAAGGTGCAGCATCAGAAGCAAACGTAAACCTAGCGGATGTAAAAGCAGTTTATGTAGCGTGTGATGCGGGTATGGGTTCAAGTGCAATGGGTGCGGGTCTACTACGTAAGAAAGTAGCAACAGCTGGCCTAGACATTGAAGTGACCAACTACGCAATCAACAACCTACCGGCTGATTCGCAAATCGTTATTACGCATAAAGACCTAACAGACCGTGCTCGTAGCACTGTGCCAGGTGCGATGCATATGTCTCTAAGCAACTTCCTAGACGGCGGTGTATACGACCAACTAGTTGCTGAACTTGTCGATGCTCAAAGTGGTGAAGCGAAAGTAGAAGCTCCGGCGCCTGCAGCAGCTCCAGCGCAAGAAGGCAACAAGCTTGCACTCACTGACGACAGCATCTTCCTTGGCCTTAAAGCGACTCAAAAAGAAGACGCAATCAAGTTTGCTGGTGAACAATTAGTAAAACTTGGCAACGTATCACCAGAATACGTAGATGGCATGTTTGCTCGTGAAGAGCTTGTGTCTACTTACCTAGGTGAGTCTATCGCAGTACCACACGGCACAATCGAAGCGAAACAGTACGTACAAAAAACCGGCATCGTTTTCTGTCAGTACCCTGAAGGTATTCAGTGGGGCGAAGATGAAGATGATATCGCGAAGATGGTTATCGGTATTGCCGCACAAGGCGATGAGCACAACATGGTGCTGATGGCTATTACCAATTCACTCGATGATGAAGAAGCTGTGGAATGCCTACAGAACACAACAAACCCTGCTGATGTTCTACGTATTCTCAACGGAAACTAAAAAGCTCTAGTCAAGCTCCTGAGTGAAGGAGGCCGGTATCCCCCTACTGGCCTCATTTTCGGTCTTAATCTTTCTAACAAGATTCAGTCTGAATAGCTTACTGCTTAATGCCTAGGGCACATCGTCAAGGCATGTTGTTGAGCAGTTAGCTATCTAGATTCAAATATTTATAAGGTCAAAATTATGAAAGCGTTACATTTTGGTGCAGGTAATATCGGTCGTGGTTTCATTGGTAAGCTTCTTTCTGATGCTGGTATGAAGGTTACGTTTGCTGACGTAAATGAAACGGTTGTAAATGCGTTAATTGAACGCCAAGAATACCCAGTTAAGATTGTTGGCGAAGAGTGTGTTGTCGAAGTTGTTAAGAACGTGACAGCAGTAAACTCAGCGACAAGCGCAGTAGTAGATTGCATTGCTGAGTCTGATCTTGTGACGACTGCAGTGGGCCCTACGGTTCTTAAAATCATCTCTAAGTCTATCGCTCAAGGCATTGAAAAGCGTGCAGCAGCAAACAACACTGCACCAATGAACATCATCGCGGCAGAGAACATGGTTCGCGGTACTAGCCAATTAAAAGCAGCCGTGTTAGAGCACCTTTCTGATGAAATGAAAGCGTTCACTGAAGAGCACATTGGCTTTGTTGATTCTGCGGTTGACCGTATTGTTCCACCGGCAGAAGCGGGCGAAACAGATCCTCTAGCGGTAACGGTTGAAACGTTCAGCGAGTGGATCGTAGATCAAACACAATTCAAAGGTGAGATTCCAAACATCCCAGGAATGGAATGCACTGATAACCTAATGGCTTTCGTTGAGCGTAAACTGTTCACGCTAAACACAGGTCACTTGGTAACGGCATACCTTGGTGTGCTTGCAGGTCATGAGACTATTAAAGACTCTATCGAAGATGACGTAATCCGCGCTGAAGTAACAGCGACGATGGAAGAGAGTGGTGCGGTTCTGATTAAGCGTTACGGCTTTGATCCAGAAGCACACGCTGCCTACATCCAAAAGATTCTAGGTCGTTTTGCTAACCCGTTCCTACGTGATGAAGTAGACCGCGTTGGTCGTCAGCCAATTCGTAAACTGAGCCCGCAAGACCGCCTAGTTAAGCCTCTAAACGGTACATTAGAGTACGGCCTACCGAATGCTCACCTAGTAAAAGCAATCGCTGCTGCGTTCCATTACAAGAACGAAGACGACCCACAAGCGGTTGAACTTCAAGCAATGTTCGCAGAAAAAGGCTTTGCTGAGACATTAGCGCATTATTCTGAGCTGAATAGTGACTCAGAAGTTGTTAAACTAGCGGAAGAAGCTTATCTAGCATTGAAATGATAAACCATCAAAGTGCCACACCAGTGGCACTTTCTTATTGTCGAGCCGTTATGCCAATACAAACAAGCCATGAAACTGAATTACTCGAAGCCCTTTCGGAAGCTGAGAGTGCTAGCGCCTGCCTAATGGCTGCTTATGATGCATTGGACGACACGGTAGATGCCGTATTAAAAAACATCTTTAAGAAAGACGACACTGCAATTAAGTTCGTTGTCGAGCCACTTCTCAACAGTGGTGGGCCGTTAGGCGAGATCATGATTCGTGCTAAGTTGCTACTCGGACTTGGCGTGATCAGTAAAGAACTCTACGACGATCTAGAGGTTTTCGTTACCTTGAAAGAGTGGGCGAAAATACAGGGTGAAGACACCAGCTTTACAGAAGTTGATGTGATATTTGAGCTCAACAAGGTGCACGCGATTCAGCGTATTATGCCTATCGAATATGACGCGGAGATGGTGGAAACGATGTCTGGCCCAATGCTTGAAATGTTCTTGGGGCGACATAATCAAAAGGTGAAGTCGACGATCGTATTAGCTATCACTGACATTATCACTACCCTATGCCGAGATAACGCGCTGAGCTCTTAGCTCTAGTTTGCAGCTCTGCTTATCTTGTTTCACATCCTACATAACTTGTAGCTGTTCGTTCGTTTCAATACAAAGATTAAAATGATGGCGGTTTCTCTCGTTGGAGAAATCGCTTTGTTGTTTGTGTGCTTCTAAAAAATATCCGAAATATCTTCCCATTAAATACAAAAGCAGCAGGCACAAAAAAAGCCACATTCAGTGGCTTTTTCTATTCAAGACGCTCTCTTTATAAAAACGCCCTGCTATTCAAGACTATAGGAATTATAGGTCTTGGATGTTCTCAGCTTCTAGCTCTTGGAAGTAGCGTAGAGTCTTAACTTTTAGCTCTTGTTGAGCTGGCTCATCAGCAACGATGATAGCTTTACGGTGCATCTGTAGAGCTGTAACAGTCCACATGTGGTTTACAGAACCTTCGATAGCCATTTGAAGCGCTTGAGCTTTGTTGTGGCCTAGAGAAAGGATCATCACTTCTTCTGCATCTAGAAGAGTCGCAACACCGATAGTTAGTGCGTATTTAGGAACTTGGTTGATGTCGCCATCGAAGAAACGAGAGTTCGCGATACGAGTGTCTTCAGTCAACGTTTTGATACGAGTGCGTGAAGATAGAGAAGAACCTGGTTCGTTGAATGCGATGTGACCGTCGATGCCTACGCCGCCCATGAACAGGTTGATTTTGCCGTATGAACGGATTTTCTCTTCGTATGCTGCACAGTGAGCATCGATATCTTCAGCTTTGCCGTCTAGCAGGTTGATGTTTTCTGCTTGGATATCAACGTGGTTGAAGAAGTTCTCGTGCATGAATGTGCGGTAAGATTCTGGGTGGTTAGGGTCGATGCCAACGTACTCATCCATGTTGAATGTTACAACGTGCTTGAAGCTAACTTCGCCAGCTTTGTAAAGTTCAATTAGCTCAGCGTAAGTAGTTAGAGGTGTGCTACCAGTAGGAAGACCTAGTACAAATGGACGCTCAGCCGTTGGAGCGAACTTGTTGATTGAATCTGCGATATGACGAGCAGCCCATTTACCTACTTTAGCTTTGTTGCTTAATGGAATAAGTCTCATTGATTTTGCCCCTAGAAATAAAATTTTATAGTGTTCTGAAACATTAATTCGCATTATAAAATAAGTTATCCAGTTCCGCTATTGTTTTAGGTCAAGTTTTTGCTTTTTTCGTCGTAACTGTGACTGGAACTCTCAAAATTGCACAATTATTGTATGGATATTTGGTGGCGTTAAACAAGATTAATACGTTTGTCATATACAGCAATGTTGATCTAATTCAGCACCTGAAAGGGTTGGTGTGTTTCTATGCCTTGATACGATTATTGCAATAATGGCATCGCTCGAACCATTGACGAATTTTGGTGCATTAACGTGTTTCGAGTATAAACAAGCGTTGAGCGTATAGTTGAAACTAGAAAAATAATGATGGCAATGGAGCGCTATCGTGATAAAAGACAGGGGCAGGATGAAGAACGATGAATCTCAGTGGGATGAATACCCATAAGATTGAACGAGAGCTGTGTTTTAGTCACGCTATCGCTATGAATTGTATATAAATATTGGTAAAAATGGATAGGTTGGCTAAACTTACCAATTACAAAGAAGATGTGTGTTTGAAGGCAAAAAAAAGCCCAAAGTGATGAGGTATCACTTTGAGCGATTTTACTAATCTTCTAACACTAACTCACTTTCGTATTCTTCCCTAGATACGTCGCCGCGTTTGCAGCCGTTTAGGGTGTGAAAGCGACGGCGTCCACGAGCCAGTTGAATGTACTTCAACCAAACACGCTCTAACTTGGACTTTGCCTTATGAGGGTGAGACAACACTTTAATGAAGTGTTTTTCTTCTGCATTGATTGGTGCTAGTTCACCAGTTTCAAGTGCAAGCATAGTGTCACCAAACAAGGTTAGGATTTCCTCTTCTGAAAGAGTAAAATCACCCGACTTAGCGAACCCTCTCGGGAATTTAATGGTGTCATAAAAACGTTTTTTTCCGTGTCGGAATTCGGTCTCAGACATATCAGCCTCAGTAATGTGGTTAGATAGAAATTAGTGTTTATTGCTCACGCGAAAATATTGTTAAAAGGCTAAAATAGGAAACAAAATGTTTTTGCCTTTACGATAAACAATCCTAGATCGGCTAGTTAGCAGATTTATTACAGAGATGTATTTGATGGATGTGAAAGTATTTAGAACCTTTCTTGAGGTTGCAAGGGTGCGCCATTTTGGGCGTGCAGCTGAAAACTTGTATTTAACACAAGCGGCGGTGAGTGCGCGGATCAAACAGCTTGAAGGCTATTTTGATACTCAGCTCTTCATTCGTGACCGCAATAACATCAAACTCACATCTTCCGGTGAACGTTTGATTGGTTATGCCGAAGTGATGGTGTCCACCCTACAACAAGCCAAATTTGAGCTGTCGTTAGAGAGTGGTAAAGCCTTGCAGTTAACGCTGGGCGGCACGCCGAATATTTGGGATGCGTATCTGCAAAACTGTTTAAGTGTGGTAACCGACTCTTTTGGTGGTTACGGCTTTATGGCAGAGGTGATGGGGCGCGAGCAACTGAACCGTAATTTGTTAGAACGAACCTTAGATATGGCTTTCGCGTTCGATCAGATCAAAGCAGAAGAGCTGAACTGTAAAAAAGTCGCTGACTTGGTTTTGGTGTTGGTATCAACGCAGCAAGATGATCTGGAATCTGTATTTCAACATAAGTATGTTTATGTGGATTGGGGAACGCGCTTTGGTTCTGAACACGCAGAACGTCACCCTAAAGTGCCAGCACCGTACCTACGTACCTCTACAGCCCGTATCGCCCTCGATTTCATTTTAGAGAAAGGCGGCAGTGCGTATCTTCCGGTGTCTCTAGTCGAACCTTTTATCGATTCGGGTCAGCTGCACAAGGTGAAAGGGGTTGAAGACTGGTATCTCCCAATTTATCTGAGCTACCGTAAAAGCAGTACCTCGGTTGATGCGATCATGCAGGTTGAGAAGTTGGTTAATGAGATTGACCCATCGACGGCTTACACATTGCAGCAAGCCGCTGAACAAGCACCTGAGTAACGGCATTCGCGGTAAGCAGTGGCTTTGCTGATTAGATTCAATAAAAAATGGCTCCCAACTAATTGTATAGTTGGGAGCCATTTTTGTTTTAAACCAGAAATGTACTTCTTTTCGGAACTAGAGATCGTTTCTAATTCCATAAATATCGTTTAGGCCTGGTATGTGTAGCCTTTATTAAAAGCCCTATAGGTTCATTAGATTCTCAATAGACTCTTCAAGAGAGTGTGACATGTACGAATGGATTTGATTGCCATCCGTTGCGTCAATCTCGATCATAGAAATCCCGTTGTCCGCTTTGTCTTCAAGAAAGCTTAGAGACTGCTCGACTGATTGACTGGTGAGAACCTGTTGATTTGATAAAACAATACGACATGTGTGTAGAACCATAGCCTTTTCCTTTTTATATTCGATAGGTCTCTGCATCTTGGCGTGCTAAGTACCGATCGTTGACGTTGTGAGAAGAATGCCCTCTCTAGGTTAAATTTAGTCGAATTGAATAAAATTAAAACCCTTTTTTGTGATTTATCTGACCTTCGCTTCCGAAAGTGGCTAGCGACAATGGTGGTTCACGGTAAACTTTTAGGTATCGGATCAAACGCTATGGTAAGTGGGAAGAGTACGGCATGTCGAAAAAGATCAATCACAACAGCAGCTTAACCAGTGAGCAGTGCCATTTGGCTCGATATGCACGAGATGTTCGCTTTGATGGGATGTTTTTTACAGCGGTGAAAACGACAGGAATTTTTTGTCGCCCGATTTGCCCAGCCACACCACCCAAAGAAGAAAACGTCGAATATTTTTCCCATCAAGCTCAAGCATTGAAAGCGGGATATCGTCCTTGTTTACGTTGTCGACCAGACAGCGCACCTTTTTCGCCGGCTTGGAAGGGCGTCGAAACCACTTTCTTACGTGCGATGCAGTTGATTGATAATGGCGCTCTGAATTCAGGATCTATCGTCGACCTTGCAACGCGGTTAGGTATTTCAGATCGTTATTTACGAACCTTATTCGACAATTACATCGGTGTGTCACCCAAGCAATATAGTCTGTACAGTCAATTGATGTTTGCCAAGCAGTTGCTGCACACCAGTAGCATGAGCATTACTGATGTCGGCTTTGCTAGTGGCTTCAATAGTACGCGCCGTTTTAATGATGCCTTTCAAAAAGAGCTGCAGCTTTCGCCAAGCCAAATTAGGCGAGCGAAGCCAAGTGACACTCAGAGTAATCATATTCAGCTTGGTTTTCATGGACCCTTAGATTGGAACCACTTGTTGAGGTTTTATCGACGAAGAATGATTGAGGGCTTAGAAGGCGTTGGCGAAGATTATTATAAGCGCACGGTAAATGTGAACGGGTCAAAGGGTTGGTTCAAGGCGACTTTAGCCAAAGATAACCGCTTGGATATTGAATTCGAGTTGGATGATATAAGCCAATTAAGAAGCTTGATTGCGAATATCCGCCGTATGTTTGATCTTGATGTCGATATTGCCAAGGTTGAGACGTTCTTTACGACTATCGATCCTAACTTGGTGGCTAAGAGTGGTATCCGTATTCCTGGCGTGTGGAGTGCTTGGGAGGCAGGCGTGAGAGCGATTCTAGGACAGCAAGTTTCGGTAACCGCGGCGATTGGTCAGCTTAACTTATTGGTCAAAGAGCTTTCTGATGAACATGAGAAAGCCAGCTTCCCAACACCAAAACAGATAGCGGACGCTGATGTTAGCTTCTTGAGAATGCCGGGAAGCCGCAAAGAGACCCTAAAGCGTTTTGCCGAATACATGGTCGACAATGAAGCTGAGCATCCTTCCAAATGGATTGAGCTAAAAGGGATTGGGCCTTGGACTATTCAATATGCACTGCTTCGCGGGTTAAGCGAACCTAATCATCTGTTGGTTGGTGACTTGGTGGTGAAGAAGTTTATTGAGCATCGCCCCGCCATCAACACGGAGAGTGTTTCGCCTTGGGGTAGTTACGCCACGTTCCACTGTTGGAATCAGTCTTAATCGGAATACTAAGCTAGGAGATATCATGGACAACCGTTTTACTTACTATGAGAGCCCATTGGGAACCGTGACGTTACAGGCGAACGATGAAGGCTTGCTCGGCCTTTGGTTCGAGACACATACCACCAAGCCGGAACCGTTGGGTGTTCAAGATGATAGCTTTCCGATCTTTGCATTGGCTATCGAGCAGCTTAATCGCTATTTCTCGGGCGAAGTTATTCAGTTTTCTGTGCCGATTGCAGCCAAGGGCACGCCATTTCAGCAGTCGGTTTGGCAGGCGCTGACGACCATTCCTTATGGAGAGACTTGGAGCTATGCACAACTGGCCGATGCGATAGGCAATCCGAAAGCCGTTCGTGCTGTGGGTTTGGCGAATGGCAAAAATCCGGTTTCAGTGATTGTGCCGTGTCACCGTGTGATTGGTAAAAACGGCAAACTGACGGGTTATGCAGGTGGCGTAGAACGTAAACAGCACTTATTGGTGATAGAGGGAAGAGAGCAAGACTAGCAAGCGATTTAGCCATGAGCCTGTCGAGATGCTGGCTGAATATCTCGTACTACTTAATGGTGAAGGCGAGTGGTTCTTAAAATATGACTTTGCATTAAAATCAACGCTTTCTGGGAAATATCGATTTGCTTGCATATTCTTTGACTATGTTCTCTAGGCAAGGATGCCCAAATGAATAGATTCCCCTTACTAATATCTGGCTGCAGCTCTGCATTATTGCTGACAGGTTGTTTAACTGATACCAGCCGACCTTTCGAGGTTCCACAGCTTGCTCTGTTCAAAGGTATGTATGAGAACGCAGATAATGACAGTTATCTACTTTTTGAATCCGGGCAAGTGACTTATCAAACAACGGATAATTCCGTGACTCGAACCTATCGTGTTGATGATGACTTGATCACCATTGAATTCAATTCTGGAAGCAGCCGAACTGACTCTAGACTAGTGATGCGCATTCAACAGAAGGGCGAGATTCTAACTTGCAACCAATGTCCAGCGATACAATTGAGTAACGTCTGGACACTTGTAGATAAGCCTGTGAAAGACAGTTCGAACTAGAAAAGATCTCCGAATTAGAAAAGATCGCCATTAAGCCATAGGTGTGCAGCGATACTGACGGCATAGCCAATCATGATCACTGGCATCCATTTCAAGTGGCCAAAGAAGGTGTATTTGCCATGCGCCGCGCCCATTAACGCCACACCTGCCGCACTACCAATAGATAACAAGCTGCCGCCAACGCCTGCGGTTAAGGTGATCAGTAGCCAGTTACCCATCGACATTTGAGGTTCCATCGATAACACGGCAAACATCACCGGAATGTTATCGACAATCGCAGATAAGATCCCCACCATGATGTTGGCCCAAATTGGATCCCATTGGCTATACATCACGCCAGAGGCAAGCTCCAAGTATCCCAGTAGACTCAAGCCACCGACACACATTACCACGCCGTAGAAGAACAGCAGAGTGTCCCATTCGGCATGGGACACTCTTCGAAATACATCAAAGGGCACGACTGAACCGAGTCGCTTCAATGCCCCCCCATCATTGTTGGCAATCGCCACCGCTTTTTTCTTCGCCAGTGAATTTGGTAAGGTCTTACGCAAGAAATAACCAAAGAACTGTAGATACGCCAGCCCCATCATCATGCCCATTACTGGAGGGAAGTGGAGTACGGCATGGAAAGCAACCGCAGTGCCGATGGTCATGATGAACAACAACACGATGCGTCTTGCACCGCGTTTTAATTCAACGTGCTGATGCACCGTGTCGGGTTGGGTTGTGGGAACAAAGTAAGACATGATCATTGCAGGGACGAGGTAATTCATCACGGAAGGAATAAATAAGGGAATGAATTCACTGAAGCTCACATAACCAGCCTGCCACACCATCAACGTTGTGATGTCACCGAATGGGCTGAACGCGCCGCCAGCGTTAGCGGCTATCACGATATTCACACAGGCTAGGTTAACGAATTTAGGGTTAGATCCTGCGACTTTCAGAACCACGGCGCACATCAATAGAGCTGTGGTGAGGTTGTCGGCGATCGGTGAGATAAAGAAGGCCAGAATACCGGTTAGCCAGAACAGAGAGCGGAAATTAAAGCCTTTGCCCACCATCCACGCTTGCAGCGCATCAAACAGTCTTCTCTCTTCCATGGCGCTGATGTAGGTCATGGCGACGAGTAGGAAAAGTAACAGCTCAGCGTATTCCAGTAAGTTGTGTTCGAGTGCTTGCTTAGCGACATCAACAAGGTTGTGTTCTTGGTAGATAAAACCAATGATTATCCAGATCAGTCCTGCTGCAAGTAACACTGGCTTAGATTTTCGGAGCTTTAGGTACTCTTCCATCATCACCACGATGTAGGCGACAACGAAAATGGTCAGGGATAGGTAGCCAGCGAATGAGTTGGTGAGCTTGAGTGGTTCTCCCAACTGAGAAGTGGCAGCACCTGCTACCGAAGAAAAGAGTAACAAAGAGAGAACAGCAGAAAGCTGGATACCTAACATGGATTACGCTCCGAAGTTAATAAGTTATTAACACGGGTAAAAGAGTAGACCTAAATAACCATGTGCAGTGTGATAGATATCTTAATAATTCAATAGATTATAATGAAAGGAATAGACTGTGATGTGAACGAAATACGGTCTTACATACTCAAAATTACTGTCTTCCACACTTAAGTTAAAGACTAAAGACTAAAGACTAAAGACTAAAGACTAAAGACCAAAGACCAAAGAAAAAGGTTCATCGCGGAT